>NZ_LWDV01000005.1:0-27160 GCF_001693735.1 Orenia metallireducens | reverse complement strand
AGTTTGAGACTAGTTCAATTTAATATTGCAATTTAGGATCAATATAAATCCAATGATTCCTTCTAACCTTTTTGTTTAATTGATTCAGTCATTTTATTGATTAAATAATTTTTAATCTTTTTCCTTTTATAGGGCTTAATGATATTTCATTAATAGTAATCCTCTCTCTAATATCTTTAGACCATCTTTCTAAATGCTTTAGATTATTTTCTTTATATATATCAGTATTTTTCATTATTTCTATATCTAAACTTTATTACCTTGGTATTGGCTTATAAATTTTAGATATAGGTAGTTTTATATTAATTCATAAAATTCTTTACCTATTTTATTACACCCTTTCGTCTAGAAAATCCTTTAGTTTTATATTCAAAATGTGGTAAACCCCTAATAATGGACTTTTTTATGTCCATTATTAGGGGTTTACTTCACTTACTTCTAACTTTTATTTATAGAAGAATCCATCTACCTATAAATTAAAACTATTCACAATAAATTTGTCACTGCATTAAAATTACAAAAATACACAACTAGCTTACAAACATAATTTCAGCCCATTTATATTGTACAAGAAGATATGTAAAGTTATATTTTCTAATCCTTAAACTACTTCTAATAACATAAATCCAGTTGAAAATCTTCCACTTTCAGGCACAAAACATAAAAGTTTTTCACCCCTTTGAAGTTTTCCGGAGTTAAGTAGTTCTTCTATAATAATATAAATAGAAGCAGAGCCTGTATTACCTTTATAAGAAAGATTTGTAAACCATTTTTCTTTAGAAATAATAAAATCTATTTCTTCTAAACCTTTATATAATTTATCCCTAAAATATTCTGATGAGTAATGAGGTAAGAAGTAATCAATATCTTCAACTTTTAAATTTCTCCTTTCAATAATCTCAGATAACGGTTTAGTAATAGTATATTCAACAATATTTTCATTTAACAATTTAGCATTTTGTGCTACTGCGAACATATTTTGATTAAATATTTCCTCTTTATCAAATTGCTTCCAGCTCATAAATTTATTATTCTCTATTTTACCACCTTGGTACATACAAACCGGCATCTCTCCAGCATAAGAAATTGTATCTATCCATTCTATCTTTAATGAAATTCCATCTTTATTAGGAGTATCTTGTAATAAAGCTGCTCCTGCCCCATCAGATAACATGAAACGTAAGAAATCCTTTTCAAAAGCTACCCTTCCGTTCTTTTCTAGTTCATCTACTTTTTCCCTAGATAAAGCTTCATAATGGTTAGCCATAAACATAGGTGAAACCACTTCAGAACCTGTTGCAACTATATTATTATTACACTCTGATTTAATAGCCATATATCCATATTTTAATGAAATAAGACCACTTAAACAGATTCCAGCTGTAGCTATCCCCTCTGTATTTAAAGCTAATTCCCCTAAAGTCATTACAGTATGATTAGGTGCTAGCTGATCTGGAGAACTTGTTCCACAAGCCAAACACTCTATATCTTCTAAACTAAGATTATCGTCTACTAATCCCCTAACAGCCATTGCAGTCAGTTCTGCATTGTTATATTTTATCTCTTTAGATTCTTTATCAATTACATAATATCTCTTTTTAATACCATTATTTCTTAATGTAATCCTTCTTGCTCTAGAAGCCTGATCATTTACCTTTCCTAAAACATCTTCCATCTCTTTATTAGTTACTGGTTCATTTGGAAGAAATACTGAAATCTTATTGATATAAACATCATTCATCAATTCCACTCTCCTTTAAATTTTATAATACTTCAATCTACAACATGGATCTATTATAAATCAAAATATAGCTTCCCTTTACTACTTACAACATTAACCAAAACTAATATAAGTAATTTAACCTACTAAGCAACTTTAATAGATTCCCAGAAGAACTCTAAATGCTGCTCTGCCATTCTAGATAAGTCCTCTCTATTTGCGTCTTCAAAACCTAATAAAAGACATTCTATTCTAAGTAAAAGTAATGGACCAATCAATTCACGACTTAGTACAAAAGGGTCTTTTTTCTGAATTAATCCAGCCTCGATCATTTTTTGGAAGATATTTACTATAACACCTTGGTTTTCTTCAATAAATTTATTTTTAATCTGCTCTTTTATTAACCCTAAATTATGCTCTTTTAGCATAATTTGAAGAAATTTCTGCGCTCTTTCATCATTTAACTCTCTAATTACTTCTTTTACACATACCCTTAAGAATTCATAGGGTTGATTAATCTTCTCACCTAATAATCTTTCAATCTCCTCTTTAACAGCAGTTGGTCCTAGAAGAGAGAATAAATTATTTAATAGATCCTCTTTTCCTTCAAAATATTCTAAAATCACCTCCTCACTTACTTCTGCATTCTCTGAAATTTCATTAATCGAGGTACCATTGAAACCTTGTTTTGAGAACAAATCCAAGGATGTTTCTAAAATGCGTCTTCTTAATTCATCCATCTTTGCATTACCCCTTTCTTAAATTATTTCTTGAATTTATACTACATTTATAATTATAACATTTATTTACTTTTTTTCAATATCTTTTTAATATCTGGTATTAAAGGTAATATAAATAATAACCTATCAATAATTCCATATTAAATCTTATATTTTAATATTATACAATTTTAAAATTATATTGGAAAAATAGATATAAAAGATTTACACGTAATTTATAATTAGTTCTTAATTATAAATTGTCCAAAAAAAACCCCTAATATGGGGATTACAATCTCCATATTAGGGGTTTTCTTTATAATTAGGTAGTCTTTATTTAGTAACCTTAAATTTACTAATAGCAAGAAGTTGATTATCAACATAAAAATAAATAGAGTATTCACCAAATAAGCTAGGTACTATAAACTGACTTTTATTCTTATTAATAAAGCTAATATAATCTCTAACTACATAATCAGAAAAACTACTTAAATTCAAGTAATTAATTAATCTATCCTTAGGGTCAAACCACTTAATTGAAATATTATGCTCCTTATCATCAGGGATCCACTCAATATAATATTGGACTCCTTTGTGCTTACTTAGACTAAATTCATCCCTATATGTAACTGGAAAACCTTCTTTATTCAACCCTTCAGTTGTCAATAAAGTATTAATCCTTATCTGAGCAAGAACTGGTACTGAATTCATTATTAGGACTAATACCATTATAAAAAATTTAATTAGAGCATCTTTTATAAAACTCTTACAACTAATTTGAGAAACAATATATCTAAACAATAAAATCACCCTTTCGGAAGATATAGCTATATCTATTTTCTCCAAAAGGGCTACTTTTATAAATAGTTCTTAATTATTATAAAGGACTCTTCTTTGGCTTTCCTGCTCTTCTTGGGTAGTTATTAGGTGTTGCTACTACCTTATCGATAATAACCAGATTCCTCTCTGCATCTGTATAAGGCAGATCTATTGCTATTACATCAACAATAATTCCTCCCAAAATTTCGATAGCATTTGAACCCTCTATTACCTCTTCTTTTACATTAGTACCTCTCTGAGCAACAAAAGAGCCTCCAACCTTAACAAAAGGAAGAGTATACTCAGATAATACATCCAATGAAGCTACTGCTCTAGCTAAAGCATAATCATATTGCTCCCGATAATTTTTATCTTGTCCAAAATCCTCTGCTCGACCATGAATACACTCTACATCTTCTAATCCTAATTCAGATACCACATGCTCTAAAAAGCTAATTCTTTTCTTTAAAGAATCTAGTAGAGTAACCTGTAAATTAGGATAAATAATCTTTAAAGGAACCCCTGGAAACCCTGCTCCTGTCCCTACATCAATAATCTTCTGATTCTCTTGTATATCCATACCTCTTACACAAGAGATTGAATCTAAAAAATGTTTAATTACAATCTCTTCTGGTTCTTCTAGACCAGTTAAATTCATCTTCTGATTCCATTCATTTAAGATATTCATATAATCAATGAATTGTTCAACTTGTTTTTCTGTTAAATCAATCTCAAACTGCTTTGCACCTTCTACTAACTTCTCCTTATAATTCACTAATCTCTCCCCTTACTTCTTTCTAGTTGTTCTAAATAGATAGTAAGTACTGAAATATCAGCTGGTGATACTCCAGAAATTCTGCCTGCTTGACCTAAAGATATAGGTCTAATCTCATTTAACTTCTCCTTAGCTTCTAATCTTAAGCTCTTTACTTGATTATAATCTATATCCTCAGGTAATCTCTTATTCTCTAATTCCTGTTGCTTTTGAATCTGCTCTTGCTGCTTTTTAATATATCCTTCATACTTCAGCTGAATCTCTACCTCTTCTCTGACTGAATAAGGTAATTTAGGTCGCTCTTTATCCAACTCTGCTAAAGCTTTATAACTTAATTCTGGACGTTTAATCAATTTAGCTAAAGTAACCTTATTATTAATTTCCGTACTTCCTAACTTAAGCAAATACTCCTGTACACCTTCATCTGTTGGATAAATCTCAGTATTCTCTAATCGCTCTATCTCTTGTTTGATTGCTTCTTTTTTATCTAAAAATCTCTGATATCTATCTTCAGATATCAAACCTATCTCATATCCTAAAGGTGTTAACCTTAAATCAGCATTATCTTGGCGTAATACTAAGCGGTACTCAGCTCGAGAAGTCAACATCCGATAAGGTTCATGGGTACCTTTGGTTACTAAATCATCAATTAATACTCCAATATAGGCCTCTGACCGCTTTAAGATGAAAGGTTCTTTCCCTTGAATAGATAAAGCAGCATTGATTCCAGCCATCAATCCTTGTCCACCAGCTTCCTCATAACCACTAGTTCCGTTAAGTTGTCCGGCGGTATAAAGATTCTTAATCATCTTAGTCTCTAAGGTTGGCTTTAAATTAGTTGGGTCAATACAGTCATACTCAATAGCATATGCTGGACGAATAATCTCTGCCTTCTCAAAACCAGGTAAGGTCCTTAACATTTCTACCTGGACATCAACAGGTAAGCTAGTAGAAAAACCAGATAAGTACATTTCATAAATATACTCCCCTTCAGGCTCTACAAACAATTTATGGCGGTCTTTATGCTGGAACCTATAGACCTTTGTTTCAATAGACGGACAGTAACGCGGACCCTCTCCACTAATATCACCATTGAACATCGGAGACCGGTCAATATTATCTAAAATAACCTTATGAGTCTTTTCATTGGTATGGACAATCCAACAATCTTGTCGTTGAAGATTATTCTCGATATTATCATTCTCAAAGGAGAAAGCAATCTTATCTTCACACTCAGGTTGTAATTCTAATTTACTAAAATCTATCGTCCTTTTATCAACCCTTGGTGGAGTTCCAGTCTTAAATCTAAATAACTTAAATCCAATCTCCTTTAGATTATCAGATAAAGCATTTGATGGGAATTGATTGTGAGGACCAGAGCTATATCTAGTATCTCCAATAATAATCTCACCTTTTAAGAAAGTTCCTGTAGTTAAAATAACCTTCTTGGCTTTAAAGACTATTCCTGTCTTAATCTTAACACCAGTAACAGTATTATCTTCAATTATCAACTCTTCTACCATAGCTTGGCGTACATCTAAATTCTCCTGCTCCTCTAAGACCTTCTTCATCTCAATATGATACATCTTCTTATCAGCTTGAGCTCGCAAAGCATGGACAGCAGGACCTTTACCTGTATTAAGCATTCTAATTTGAATACAGGTCTTATCAATATTCTTGGCCATCTCACCACCTAAAGCATCAATCTCACGGACAATATGACTTTTAGCTGGTCCACCAATAGCTGGATTACAAGGCATTAAGGCGATATTATCTAAATCAACGGTCAATGCTAAGGTTTTAACTCCCATTCTTGCAGCTGCTAAAGCTGCTTCACAACCAGCATGTCCTGTTCCAACTACAATCACATCATATTCTTTCATTCTTCTCCTCCTCTCTGCATCTCTTCTAAATAAATCATTAATACTGAAATATCAGCAGGAGACACACCAGAAATCCTTGAAGCCTGTCCAATTGATATCGGTCTAATATTATCTAACTTCTCTCTAGCTTCTTTTCTTAGATTAGTCAGTTGATGATAGTCAATATCTTGAGGAATCTTCTTCTCTTCCATATATTTAAACTTATCAACTTGCTTTAACTGTCTGCTGATATAACCTCGATATTTAGTCTCAATCTCTAACTGCTCTCCTACCTCTTCATCTACCTCTGGAGCTTCTGGACTGAACCTCTTTAAATCCTTATAACTAACTTCTGGTCTCTCAAGAATAGTAGCTAAACTAACAGCTTTCTTCAAACCACCACTACCTAATTCCTCTAAGAGCTCACGAACCTCTTTAGTTGGAGTAACAGTTATTTCATTTAATTTAGCTAAGTTCTCTTTAATTGCTCTTCTCTTAGCTTCAACCTTATTATAATTCTCTTCACTGATTAATCCAAGTTTATATCCAATTGGTGTTAACCTTAAATCTGCATTATCCTGGCGTAAAATCAAACGGTACTCTGCTCTAGATGTCAACATTCGATAAGGTTCATTGGTCCCTTTAGTGACCAAATCATCAATCAATACACCTATATAAGAGTCAGAACGTTTTAGAATCAATGGTTCTTCACCTTTTAGATTCAGCACAGCATTAATCCCTGCCATTAACCCCTGGGCAGCAGCTTCTTCGTAGCCACTAGTACCATTAAGCTGACCTGCTGTATACAATCCAGCTATAACCTTATTCTCCATCGTTGGCTTTAGCTGATATGGTGGAATATATTCATACTCTACTGCATATCCTGGTCGCATAATCTCAGCATTCTCTAATCCTGGAACACTCCGGACAACCTTTAGTTGAATCTCTTCTGGCATACTTGTAGTTAAGCCATTGAGATATAATTCATTTGTATATAAACCTTCTGGCTCAACAAAGACCTGATGAGTCAACTTATCAGGAAACCTCATAATCTTACGATCTATTGATGGACAATAACGAGGTCCACTCCCTTCAACAATTCCTGTAGACAAAGGGGAATGTTCAATGTTCTCTACCATCACCTCTCTAGTCTTCTCCCCAGTATAAGTTAACCAGCAAGGACGAGTCTCTCTCCCTTCGTATTCTCTAAAGAAGGAGAATTTAAGTGGCTCTTCAGAGCTTGGATGTAAAGTCATCTTCTTAGGCTCTATAGTACTCTTATCTATTCTAGGTGGAGTTGCTGTCTGAAACCTCTCCAAGTTAATCCCTACTTCTTTTAAGCTTTTAGCTAAATCAATAGCAGCAAACTCTCCTTGCCTTCCCCCTGTATACTTAACATCCCCAATAATAACTCTTCCATCAAGAGAAGTCCCCGTAGTTAAAATCACTTTCTTGGCGGCATAGGTTACTCCAGTAATCGTCTTTACACCTTTAACTATATTATCCTCTATCACTAAATCTGTGACTATAGTCTGCTTTAAATCTAGATTCTCCTGCTCTTGTAAGACTTTAGTCATTTCATACTGATATTTATGTTTATCAGCCTGAGCTCTTAAAGCATGAACAGCAGGACCCTTAGATGTATTAAGCATCCTAATATTGATATAAGACTTGTCTATATTCTTAGCCATCTCTCCACCAAGAGCATCTATCTCACGAACAATATGCCCTTTAGCAGGTCCACCTATTGATGGATTACAAGGCATTAATGCAATATGATCTGCATTTAATGTCAAAATTAATGTCTTGACCCCCATCCTTGCAGCAGCTAAGGCTGCCTCACAACCAGCATGTCCTGCACCAACTACTATAATATCATAGTCTGTCATCACTATTCCTCCTCTATAACAAGATACTTATCACTATTATTTTCCTAAAAACCCCCTTCGGGTCTTGTAAGACCCTCCGTGATCATAATTCTTCATCACAACCCAATGAAGAATTATTTCCCTAGGCAAAAATCAGCAAAAATTTGGTCGATAATATCCTCTCCGATAGTATCACCAGTAATCTCTCCTACTGCCTCTAAAGCAGCTCTTAAATCAATTGTAATAAAATCATTTGGCAAATCCAGCTCAAAGGTCTTTTTCACATCTAACAACATCTGATAAGCTCTATCTAAAGCATTTTTATGTCTCATATTTGTAATTAAAGTCTGATCTTCATTCTTAACTTCACCACTAAAGACTAAGTTAGAAATAACATCTTCTAATTCATCAATGCCTTGATCTTCAACAGCAGCAGTCTTAACAACTGGCTTATTAGGTAAAGATTCTTCAATTTCTGAAAAATCCAATCTATTGTCAAGATCCAATTTGTTAGCAATAATTACTGCATCTTTATCTTTAATTGAATCCATTAATTTTCGATCTTCTGCTGTAATTCCTTGATGAGCATCTAAAACCAATAAGACTAAATCAGCTCTATTTAAAAATTCTTCTGACCTCTCTACACCTATTTTCTCTACAAGATCCTCAGTATCACGAATTCCTGCTGTATCAATAATTTTAACTGGGATACCATCAATATTAATTACCTCTTCAATAATATCTCGGGTAGTTCCTGGAATATCAGTAACAATCGCTCTTTTTTCTCTTACTAAAGCATTTAGTAAACTAGACTTACCAACATTAGGTCGCCCAATAATTGCTGTCTCTATTCCCTCTTTTAATATCTTACCTTTTTGGCTTGTTTTCAGTAATTCCTTTACCTTCTTAGCTATTCTATCTATTCTATCAGAAAGTTCATCAGAATTAAAGTCTTCAATCTCATCTTCAGGGAAATCAATAGTAGCCTCTAAATGGGCTAATAGTTTAATTAATTCCTGCCTAATATCTCCTACTTTTTGAGAAAGTCCCCCCTCTAATTGGTTTATAGCAACTCTTAACCCAGTTTCAGTTTGAGAGCGAATCAAATCTATAATAGCTTCTGCTTGAGCTAAGTCTATCCTTCCATTTAAAAACGCCCTTTTGGTAAATTCACCTGGGTCAGCTAGACGGGCACCCTCTTTTAAGACTAAATCCAATACCTTTCTTAAAGGAACCATCCCACCATGACAATTTATCTCAACAATATCCTCAGTTGTATAGGTCTTTGGAGACTTCATCACTAAAGTTATAACCTCATCAACAACTTCATCAGTTGAGTCAACTATATGACCATAATGAGCTGTATAAGTATCAACTTTAGATAGACTTTTACCTTTAACACTCTTAAAAATTCTATCCACAATTTCAATAGCTTCTGGACCACTAACTCTTATGATTCCAATTCCACCTTCACCTATAGCAGTGGAAATAGCAGCAATTGTATCTTTAACATACATATTTATCACCTCTAGTTTATAAGTTACCCAAATTTATTTTTTCAATAAATAATTAAACAGACCCAGTATTTTAAAATACTGGGTCCTCAAATTATTCCTTTACAATAACTACTTTACGATAAGGCTCCTTACCTACACTATAAGTATTTATATCGGATTTATTGTGTAAAACAGCATGAATTACTTTCCTCTCTTGAGGAGGCATTGGCTCTAGCATAACTTTACGCCCTGTTTTTTTAGCTTTATTAGCCATCTTAAGAGCTAAATTTTCTAAAGTCTCTTTTCTACGCTCTCTATATCCTTCTGCATCTAAAATTACTCTTAAATAATCTTCCTTCCCTTTATTAACTGCTAGATTAGTCAAGTACTGTAAAGAATCTAATGTCTTTCCTCGATGACCAATTATAATTGCTAAGTCATCACCTGTAATATTTAATACTACATCTTTATCGTTATTATCCTTAATAACCTTAACTTCAAGATTTAATTCCATCTCTTTTATTAATTCTTCTAAAAATTCTTTGGCTTTCTCTTTCTTATCAATTCTTTTTATAAGCTCTATCTTGGCATCTTTTCTTCCAATAAGACCTAGAAAACCACTTTGAGCTTCTTCTAGTACTTTATACTCAACCATATCTTCTGTAGTGTTTAACTTTGCTAATCCTCTGCTAAGGGCCTCTTCTATTGTTTTTCCTGTAATAATGACCCTTTCCATTTTAATTTGATTCCTCCTTAAACTCCACATCAGGTTCCCTTGATATTAAATATTGTTGTATTACCATAATTAAATTAGAGATAAACCAATATAATAACACGCCTGCTGGTAAACTAGCACCAATAAAGATAATGAATAATGGCATAAATAAAGCCATCTTATTATCAGCTATGACTTTCTGTGGATTAGATTTAATATCATCAAAAGAAATATTCTGAGTTAATAAACTCTGAACAGCTGTAACTACTCCTGTTAATATTACTAAAGGCATATAACCTTGGCTTAAATCTGGTATGATTAAGAATGATTGACCAGCTAAATCTCCCCATCCTCTTAAAGCTTGGAATAATGCAATTAGAATTGGCATTTGAACAAGCATAGGTAAACAACCTGATAATGGATTAATTTTATGCTTTTGATATAACTTCATAGTCTCTTCCTGAAACTTCTGCTGATTATCCCCATATTTCTCTCTTAACTTCTCAATTTCAGGCTGTATTTGTTGCATCTTCTTCATAGAACTGGTCTGTTTATGTGTTAAAGGATATAATATCAGTTTAATAGCTAAAGTTAAAATTATAATTGATAAACCATAACTTTTAGTAAAGTTATATAATAATCCTAATAAATTCTGCATCAAATCACCTAACCAACCAAACATTCCCCCACTGCTAGTACCTTTTGTAAATTGAACACTTATTGTTGTATCACTAAAGGTAGCAATAATCTCTTTAGAATTGTCAATAATAAATTCCTTCGGATTTTCAGTATAAACATCTTGCTCTTCTTTATTAGCTAAATTATTGACATTCCAATTTTTAAACTGGTCTTTAGGATAAGCAGTTAAAGTCACCTTATCTCCTTGTGTATAACCCTGTTGATTAGGTTCAATAACAACTGTACTCTCACCAGTATAATCTTCTGCTTTACTAATATTTAATTTATATTCTGAGTTTGTCGAACATCCAGTTAATATAATTACTACTAAAATTAATACCAAAGGTAACGTTTTATTTCTAAACATCATACTCCTCCTAAATAAATTTAGTCTACTGGGTCATATCCACCAGGATGAAAAGGGTGGCAACTTAATATTCTCTTAATTGCCTTGGCTCCACCCCTTAATAATCCGTACTTATTTAAAGACTGAATAGCATATGTAGAGCAACTAGGGTAGAACCGACAAGTACTTTTTGATTTTAAAGGTGAAATAAACTTTTGATAAAATTTAATTACTATAATTACTATCTTTAAAATTATCCCCATCAATTTCATTCCTTAATTATTTTAGCTTTTTTAAAAAGATGATTTAAAGACTTCTCTATTTGTTGATAACTGGCATCTACAATAGGTTTACGAGCAATTAAAACAATATCAATGCCTGTAATTAATTTATCTTTATTATGCCTATAGGTTTCTCTAAAGACTCTCTTAATCCTATTTCTAACCACGGCTTTACCTATCTTTTTACTAACTGAATAACCTACTTTCCTTTGAGAACTGTTGTTTTGTAAAACATACAAAACAATATAACGATCGGCAATAGATTTTCCATATTTATAAACCTTCTTAAATTCGTAGGTCTTCTTTAACTTCTCATCGATGCTCATCTAGAACAATCCTCCTCAAAAATAACAAACTAACCCTCCTCTGTAGTTATTCACAAAGTGTCTTATACAATTATAAATTATCAACTTGTGTAATGTCAAGAATAAACAAATTACAAACAATTTATCCACAAAAACTGTTGATAAATTGTTTGTAATTTGTTATCATTAATCTGTCTATCTAGCTTAAAAGATAAATATTGGCGATAAAATATCAGCAATAGGATTAGTTATCCACAAAAATAATAGGTAATTGTGGCTAACTAATCATTTTTTTACGATTAAATTAAACAATCCACAGTTATCCACAGGTTATTCACAATTTCTGTGGATAACTTCGCTTAGGAGGTTATATTTTGAAAAAAGAAGATATTAAAAAAATTTGGCAAAGTACTCTTGATAATATTGAGGATCAATTAAGTAAACCTAGTTTTGAAACATGGTTCAAACCAACTGAAATACTAGCAATTCAAAATAATACAATTATAATCGAAGTACCTAATGAGTTTGCCAAGGATTGGCTAAAGACAAAATATTCTAACCTAATCAAAGAAACCCTTATTAAAATCACTAATAACTCCTATCAAGTAAAATTCGTGATTCCTGAAATGACCCAAGAGGAAATCTTTATAGAAGAAGAAAAAGAAGATCAAGTTGAAGAAGCTAAAAGTGACTTAACAGAAAAAGAAGAAGATAGTAATTCAATTTTAAATCCAAAATATACTTTTGATACCTTTGTAATAGGAAATAGTAATCGCTTTGCACATGCTGCTTCATTAGCAGTAGCTGAAGCACCGGCTAAAGCTTATAACCCCTTCTTTATTTATGGGGATGTTGGTTTAGGTAAGACACACTTAATGCATGCTATTGGACACTATATACTAAAACATAATTCTAATATGAAAATCATGTATTTAACCTCAGAAGAATTCACTAATAGATTAATCAATTCAATTAGATATGATAAAACCATACAATTTAGGAATCAATACAGAAATATAGATATTTTATTAATAGATGATATACAATTTCTAGCTGGTAAGGAAAGAACTCAAGAAGAATTCTTCCATACATTCAATGCTCTTCATGATGCTAATAAACAAATAATAATCTCCAGTGATCGACCACCTAAGGAAATTCCAACTTTAGAAGAGAGGTTACGCTCAAGATTTGAATGGGGTCTTATTACAGATATACAAGAACCAGACTTAGAAACAAGAATTGCAATTTTAAAGAAAAAAGCAACTTTAGAAGATTTAGAAGTACCAAATGATGTAATTGTTTATATTGCTAATAAAATAGAATCAAATATTAGAGAGTTAGAAGGGGCTTTGATTAGAGTAGTGGCTTATTCATCATTATCAAATGAACGTATTAGTATAGATTTAGCCCAAAGGGCACTTAAAGGAATAGTTGTTGATAATCAGATTGAATATCATCCAAAGGAGATTACAGTAGATTTAATCAAAAAAGTTGTTTCCCATCATTATGGGATAAGAGTTGAAGAGATGGATTCTAAAAAAAGAACTCGAGCTATATCTTTTCCACGACAAGTAGCCATGTATATTTCAAGAGAACTAACCGATTTATCTTTACCACAAATAGGTAATCGATTTGGCGGAAGAGATCACAGTACTATCTTGCATGGTTATGATAAAATAAAAAATAAGATGAAAGAAGAAGCAAGTTTTAAGAAAACTATAGATACATTAATAGATAAATTAAGAAGAAATTAGTTGTGGATAACCTGTGGATAACCTGTGGATAACCTGTGGATAATATAGCTTTTCTGTTGACAAACACAACTGGAAGATTATAGGCTGTGGAATTGTGGATAATTATCAACAACTTATCAACAACTTATCAACAGGTAAAACCCTTATAATACAGCGGCTGAATATAGTTTTCCACATTATCCACAACACCTACTACTACTACTACTATCTTTTTATATAATATAAAGAAATAATAGATTTTTTTAAGAAGAAGGTTTAAAATAAAAGTATAAGGGGGTACAATATGAGAATAGAACTCAATAAAAAAGATTTTTATGAAGGAATTCAAACAGTTAATAGAGCAGTTTCCTCAAAAGCAACCTTACCTATACTTTCAGGTATTTTATTAAAAACAGAAGAAGATAGAATAAAGTTAGTTGCTACAGACTTAGAAATAGGAATTAAATTCTATGTTGATGCAAATATTATAAAAGAAGGTTCTATTGTTCTACCAGCAAAATATTTCACAAGTATAGTTAGAGAATTACCTGATGATAAAATTATACTAACAGCAGAACCCTCTAATAATACTGCACAGATTAAATGTGGACAAGCACAATTTAATATACATGGTTCCTCATCTGATGAATTTCCATTATTACCAAAAATGAATTCTGGAATAAACTTTACTATTTCCCAGGGCATATTCAAGGAAATGATTGATCAAGTTAAATTTGCTATATCTGAGGATATAAGTAAACCATTTTTAACAGGTGGGTTATTAAAGTTTGAAGAAGAACACCTTGTATTAGTAACAACAGATACATATCGCTTATCTTATAGAAGGATTAAATTCAACGAAATAGATATAACTGGAAAAAGGGTTATTATTCCCAATAAAACCTTGAATGAAATTTCAAAGTTATTAAATAATAATGAGAACTTAGTAAAGGTATTAATTACGGATAATCAAATTTTATTTGAATTTTCAGGAGTAACTATAGTCTCGAGGTTGATAGATGGACAATTTCCTAGTTATAAACAAGTAATTCCAAATAAAAATAATACAAAAGCCATAATAAATAGAATTGAATTATTAAATGCTACTAAAAGAGCTTCCTTATTAGCTAAAAAAGATTCTAATATTATCAAAATTAATTTAGAGGAAAATCAATTAGTTATTACTTCTAATGTCCCTGAAATTGGGCAAGCTTATGAAAGAATTCCTATCTCTTTAACTGGTCAAGAGACAGAAATAGCTTTCAATGCTACCTATATGATGGATTGTTTGAAAGTAATTTCGAGTGAAGAGGTTATTTTAGAATTATCAGGTTCTTTATCACCTGGGGTTATAAAAGATAACTCTGAGGATGAATATATATATATTATAATGCCAGTAAGAAGTAATTAATAAAAGGAGGTATTTATATTTTATGAGAGAGATTAAGCTAAACACAGAAAGTATAAAATTAGACCAATTTCTTAAATGGGCAAATTTAGTATCAACAGGTGGAGAAGCTAAAGTAATAATTAAAGCAGGAGATGTTAAGGTAAATGGCGAAATAGAAGAAAGAAGGGGTAGAACACTAAGAACGGACGATGTAGTTGAATATCAAGGTATGGAATATAAAATAATTACCTCTTAAGGGGTGAATGAACTAAATTGTATCTGTCCCAACTTTACTTAAAGAATTTTAGAAATTATACAGAACAGTATTTAAAATTTAATAAAAATATTAATCTGTTAATTGGTTCTAATGCACAAGGAAAGACAAATATTTTAGAATCAATTTATTTAATTGGAACAGGAAGTTCCCATAGAACTAATATTGACGCAGAATTGATTAATTGGCAGGAAGAGGGGTTATATTTAAAATGTGAGTTGATAAAGGAGAATCAGGATTATCAATTAGAGTTATCTCTATTAGGAAGAAATAAAGAGATTAAGATTAATTCTAATCGTTTGAGTAGAATTAATGATTTAATTGGATATTTGAATATAGTTATATTCTCTCCTGAGGATTTGAATTTAGTAAAGGGTAGTCCTAATTTAAGGAGAAAATTTATTGATTTAGAGATATCACAAATTAGCCCTTATTACAGGCATTTAATATCTAAATATGGCAAAGTACTAAAACAACGCAATAATTTGCTAAAAGAAATTAGAGATAATAAGGCCCCAAAGGAAATGTTATCTGTTTGGGATCAACAATTAATTGATTTAGGAGCTAAGATAATAAAGAAGAGGTTGGAATCTTTGATTAAATTGGGAATTTTATCGAAATTAATGCAGAGAAAAATTACTAATGGCTTAGAAGCTTTGGAATTAAAATATGATACTGAATTAGAGATAGATAGTAATAGCTCAGAAGAGGAGATAAAAGAGTCTTTTAAATTAAAATTAAAGGAAAAAAGAGAAAGAGAGATCTATCAAGGAGCAACAACATTAGGTCCTCATAGGGATGATATCTCGTTAATTGTAAATAATATAGATATAAGAAAATTTGGCTCACAAGGACAACAAAGAACTGCGGCTTTAGCTTTAAAATTAGCTGAACTTGAGTTTATGAAAGGGGAAATTGGAGAATATCCAATTTTATTGCTTGATGATGTCTTTTCAGAGCTCGATCTTAGTAGAAGAAGTTACTTATTAGATACAATAAGAGATAAGATTCAGACTTTTATTACTAGTACTGATCTAAAGAATTTAAATGGTCTTAAAGGAAATCATAAGATTTTTGAAATCAAAAATGGATCAGCAATAGAGGTGTAAACATGGCTGATTTAATTGAAAATATTTTAAATAAAACCTTAAATAAATTAGGAATAGAAGAAAAGATTAAGGAAAAAAGAGCTTTAGATTTATGGTCTGAAATAAATGGTAGTGAAATAATAAAACATACTGAGGCAAAATATATTAACCAAGGAATTTTATTTGTTGTAGTTGATAGTCCAGTTTGGGCTCACCAATTGCTCTTTATGAAAAGAGAGTTTATTAGTAAGATTAATAGCAAAATGGGTAAGCCAATAGTAAAAGATATTAGGTTTCAATCTGGAAAGGTTTTCAGTTCTAATAATAATGAAAAAGAAGAGATAAATTATAAGAATATTGAACTTGATGATTTAGAAGTACAGGAGATTTTTAGTATTTCAAATTTTATTTCTGATAATGAATTGAAGCAAAAGTTTGCTAGTTTATTAGAAGCAGACATAAAGATAAAGAAGTGGAAACAGATAAATGAGTGGATACCATGTCCAGAGTGCTCAGTATTAATTGATCCTAATGAGAATAAATGTGTAATTTGTGAATTAAGGGAGAAGAGTAAAAAGATAGATATAAATAAAATAGAAGAGATACTTACTAATACTCCTTGGCTAAGTTATGAGGAAGTATTAAATATTTATCCAAATATTTTACAAGAAGAGTTTGAAAGTATAAAGAATCAATTAATTATAAAAATGAAAGTAAAATTAGATGAATTAATAACTGATGTTTTGAAAAAAGAGGTTAACTCCAAAGAGGTAAAAGTATTTGTTCAAAAATATGTTATGTTAGAAGCAAGTGTTCATCCAGATCATCTTAATAATAGATTGATTCAGAAAATTATTGGTGAAAATTATATGAAGATATATCGTTCTTTGTAAGGAGGGGTTATATTTGTTGCATTTAGGTGCTGGTTATATTATTCCTGCTAAGGATGTAGTTTTGATAGCTGATTTTGAATCAACAACCCATTCTAAGAAAACTAGAGAATTTTTACAAGTGGCTGAAGAAGAAGGGTTTATTACTGACTTTTCAGAAGGAAATCCAAAATCTTTTATTGTAACTGATGAGACAATCTATTATTCTATGATATCATCTAGTACATTAAGTAAAAGAGTAAACTTTGCTTATAATCTAAACCGTGATGAGTAAGATCACGGTTTAATAAGTTTAAATGGAGGTTTTATATTCATGGAAAAAGAGATAAATTATAATGCAGAACAGATACAAGTATTAGAGGGTCTTGAGGCTGTTCGTAAACGTCCAGGAATGTATATTGGAAGTACTAGTATTAAAGGATTACATCATTTAGTCTATGAAATTGTGGACAATAGTATAGATGAAGCTTTAGCAGGTTATTGTGATAAAATCACAGTTAAAGTTCAAAAAGATGATATTATAACAGTTGAAGATAATGGAAGAGGAATTCCTGTCTCTATACATCCAAAGATGAAACGACCAGCTGTGGAAGTTGTAATGACTGTATTGCATGCTGGTGGTAAATTTGGTGGTGAAGGATATAAAGTATCTGGAGGATTACATGGAGTAGGTGTTTCTGTAGTAAATGCTTTGTCTGAATGGCTAGAAGTAGAAGTAAAGAGAAATGGTAAGGTTTATTATCAAAGGTATCATCGAGGTATCCCACAAGCAGATTTAGAAGTAATTGGTAAGACAGATGAAACTGGAACTAAAGTTACTTTTAAAGCAGATCCTGAAATTTTTGAAGAGACTAATTATAAATACAGTACTTTAAGTCAACGTTTAAAAGAGTTGGCATATTTAAATCGTGGTATTAGAATAAATATAGCTGATGAAAGAAAAGAAGAGGAAGTAGAGGATAGCTTTGAATTTGAAGGTGGTATAATCTCTTTTGTTAAAGAGATTAATAATCATCAAGATCCAATTCATGATAAGGTAATCTACTTTGAAGCTGAAAGTGATGAGGCTCATATAGAGATAGCTATGCAATATAATACAGATTATGTTGACAAGATATTTACCTTTGCTAATAATATCAATACTCATGAGGGCGGAACTCATTTAAGTGGATTTAAAAGTGCATTAACTAGAACTGTTAATGACTATGCTAGAAAGAATAATCTACTTAAGGATAAAGATGAAAATCTATCTGGAGATGATATTAGAGAAGGGCTTGTAGCTATAATTAATGTCAAATTATCTGACCCCCAATTTGAAGGTCAAACGAAAACCAAATTAGGTAATAGAGAGATTAGGGGAATAGTTGACTCAGTAACTTCTGAAAAGCTAGGTATATTCTTAGAAGAAAATCCACAGATAGGTAAGATCGTTGTGGATAAAGCAGTGACTGCTGCTAGAGCTAGAAAAGCAGCTAAAAAAGCAAGAGAGCTAACCAAGCGTAAGAGTGCATTATCTAGTACCTCCTTACCAGGTAAATTAGCTGATTGTTCTTCTAGAGATCCTGAGAAAAGTGAAATTTATATTGTTGAGGGTGATTCTGCAGGAGGTTCAGCAAAGCAGGGTCGTGATAGAGAGTTTCAAGCTATCTTACCTTTAAAAGGGAAGATATTGAATGTTGAGAAAGCTAGATTAAATAAAATTTTAAGTAATGATGAGATTAGAGCATTGATTACAGCTTTAGGTACAGGAATTTCTGATGAATTTGACCTAACTAATGCTCGGTATAAAAAGATTATTATCATGACCGATGCTGATGTTGATGGTGCCCATATTACAACATTATTATTGACCTTCTTTTATCGTTATATGAGACCTTTAATTGATGAAGGAAACATCTACATAGCACAACCACCTTTATATAAGATAACTAAAGGTAGAGGAGAATATTATGTTTATAATGATCGCCAATTGAAAAAGTTGTTGGAGGAGATTGGTAATAGTGGTATATCATTACAAAGATATAAAGGGCTAGGAGAGATGAATCCAGAACAGTTATGGGATACTACAATGGACCCTGAAAATAGAACATTAAAACAGGTACAAATTAGTGATGCTATTATTGCTGATGAAGTATTTACAACTTTAATGGGAGATAAAGTTCAGCCAAGAAGAGAATTTATTCAAAACCATGCTAAAGAAGTTAAGAATTTAGATATTTAGGGGGATATTTATGATAGAATTTGATAATGAACGGATAAAACCAGTAGATATTGAAGATGAGATGCAGGAAGCTTATATTGATTATGCGATGAGTGTAATTGTTTCTAGAGCTTTACCAGATGTTCGTGATGGTTTAAAACCAGTTCATCGTCGTATCTTATATGCAATGCATGATTTGGGAATGAAGCCTTCAAAACCTCATAAAAAATCTGCTAGAATCGTTGGAGAAGTCCTAGGTAAGTATCATCCTCATGGTGATAGTGCTGTTTATGATACAATGGTACGGATGGCTCAAGACTTTTCTTATAGATACCAATTGGTTGATGGTCATGGTAACTTTGGTTCTATTGATGGTGATTCTGCTGCCGCTATGCGTTATACCGAAGCAAGAATGGCTGAAATAACAACGGAATTATTAGCAGATATCCACAAGAATACTGTGGATTTTGTGGATAACTTTGATGGAAGTTTACAAGAACCAAGTGTTTTACCTGCTAAAATACCTAATCTGTTGGTAAATGGTACTTCAGGAATTGCAGTAGGGATGAGTACTAACATTCCACCCCACAATTTAGGAGAAGTTATTGATGGGATAATTGCTATGATTGAGAACCCTGATATTAAGATTACTGATTTAATGAAGATTATTAAAGGACCTGATTTTCCAACTGGTGGCATTGTTATGGGACGGAATGCTATCAGAAGATATTTTGAAACTGGTAGAGGAAAGGTAAAGGTTAGAGGTAAGACAGAGATTGAGGAGTTACCTAATGATAAATCTCAAATCATTATAACAGAACTTCCTTATCAAGTTAATAAGGCTAGATTAGTTGAAAGGATAGCTAGTTTAGTAAGAGAGGATAAGGTAGAGGGGATCTCAGACTTACGTGATGAGTCTGATAGGCGAGGAATGAGAGTTGTTATCGAGTTAAAAAGGGGAGTAAATCCTAAAATTACCTTAAATCAATTATATAAACATACTAGATTAAAGGTTACTTTTGGTACTATTATGCTAGCTTTGGTAGATGGAGAGCCTAAGGTATTAGGAATTAAAGATGTATTAAAATACTATGTAGAACATCAAAAAGAAGTAGTTACTAGAAGAACACAATATGATCTAGATAAAGCAGAAGCACGAGCACATATTTTAGAAGGATTTAGAATTGCTTTAGATAATATTGATCGAATCATTAAGATTATTCGTTCTGCTGAAGATACTGTTGAAGCTCAAGATAACCTAATAAGTGAATTTTTCTTCTCTGAAAAACAAGCTAAGGCTATTTTGGACATGAGATTACATCGCTTAACTAATTTAGAGAGAGGTAAGATTGAGGAAGAGTATCAAGGTTTACAGGAAAGAATAGAATATTTCCTATCAATCTTATCTGATGATATAAAATTATTAGGGATTATTCAAGACGAATTGTTAGAAATGAAAGATAAGTATGGTGATGAACGGCGTACAGAAATTAGTGATGAAATAATCGATATAGATACAGAAGATTTAATTCCAGAAGAGGATATAATAATTACCTTAACTAATGATGGCTATATAAAACAGCTTCCTTTAGATACTTATCGTAATCAACGGCGTGGAGGAAAAGGTATAATCGGTATTAAGACAAAGGAAGATGATATAGTTCAGGATATTTATACTACTTCAACCCATGACTATATACTATTTTTCACCGATAAAGGTCGTGTTTATCGACTTAAAGGTTATCAAATTCCGTCTGCAGGAAGACAATCTCGAGGAACTGCAATTGTTAATTTGTTAGATATACAAGTAGATGAGAAGATTACTACTATCATTACTATTTCAGAGTTTGAAGAGGAACGTTATTTATTTATGGCTACTAAAAACGGTATAGTTAAAAAGACTGATTTAGAGGAGTATAATACAAACTATACTGGATTAATTGCCTTAAATTTAGATGATGATGATGAATTAATTGATGTTAAGCTTACTGATGGTAATTGTGATATTATCTTAGGAACTAAAAAGGGAATTGCTATACGTTTCTCAGAAGATAATGTTAGAAGTATGGGACGAACTGCTCGTGGTGTAAAAGGAATTGACCTAGAAAATGATGATAGGGTAGTAGGTATGGATGTTGTAGATGATGATAAAGATTTATTAGTTATTACTAATAAAGGTTATGGTAAGAGAACACCTCTTAATAAATATCGAAGTCAAAGTAGAGGTGGAAAAGGGTTAATTACTCTAAATAGAACTAATAATAATGGAGAGTTAATTGATATTAAGGTTGTTAATGAAGATGATGAGATTATGATTATTACAGCTGAAGGAATTTTATTAAGGACTTCTGTTGTAGAAATCTCCTCTATGGGACGTAATACTCAAGGTGTTAGAGTCATGAAATTGAATGAAGGGGATGAAGTTGTATCTATCGGTTATATAAATAATGATGAAGAGATTGAAGAGATTGAAGAGATTGAAGAGATTGAAGAGATTGAAGAGATTGAAGAGATTGAAGAGATTGAAGAGATTGAAGAATAAAAAGAGGTGAGCATATGCTCACCTCTTTTTATTCTTTGATGGGTAAGTTTCCCCAGCGATCTTCCAAAATTTCAATATTATATTTATCAATTAATTTAACAGGAGAAATTATCAACTTAATATTATATTCTCCATTTTTTATAGTACGGTCCCAATTCCAATCTATATCTCTTAGAATAAATGAGGCTACCATTAAAGCTTTTTTGCCCATAGTATATGGCATTTTATCTATAGTAGCAGCCAGATTTTCCTTAGCTATAGCTATTGAAGCCTCTTTACTTGCATCAGCTCCAACTACAATTATTTTCTTTCTCATATTATTCCCTTCTATAGCATCTAAAGCACCTAAAGCTAAGTTATCATTATTAGCTAAAATTCCATTAATTTCTTTGTTCTTATTTAAAATTTTATTTACAGTTTCTTTAGCTGATTTTCTTGACCAATTATGATGAAATTCTTCTTTAATTATTTTAATCTCTTCATTATTTTTTAATTCACTTTTATTTCCTATTGTAATATTATCAGTTACATTTATATTTTTATCGCCTTTTAAGATAATAATGTTTCCCTTTTTATCTATTTGGTCAAGTAAGTATCGAGTTTGTAGTTGACCAGCTTTAAAATTATCAGCACTAATATAAGCATCTACTTTTGAGTCTTCTGGTAACCTATCTAAAGCTATTATAGGAATATTATGTTGATTTATTAGTTTAACAATCTTTTTTCCTTGCTCATCGGTTCTAACAGCATGAAAGATAATTATATCTACCTGCTGTTCAATTAGAGATTTAATATCTTCTTCTTGTTGAGTAATATCATTATTGGCATTTTTCCAGATAATATCTGCATTTACTTTTGTTTTATAATCCATAATTGCTTCTTTCATAACCTTAGATACATCCTCTTTTATATTAGCCATACTAATCCCAATTACTATTGGACTTTTAGATTTAATAGGAATTGTAAAAGGATTTATTCTTTCTACACTGAATTGGCAACCTCCAAATATTAAGATAAGGAACATTAAAATTATTATTCTGCTTTTTCTACTCATAATAATCCCCACTTTACTGTGATTAATATTTTAAATTACAATTTTAAAGAAATTATATTAATTTATTTAATCTTATCTTTAGTTTAATAAAAAATAAAAATTATTATACTTAATATTAAAGATTGATTTGGTTAATAATATAATAGAACTAGTTAAAGAGGAGGATTGCAATGTTTTGGGATAAAGTAGTGGGTAAAAAAAAGATAAGAAATATTGAAGAAGATAAGAAAGAGATAGATAAAGTAGAGTTAAAAGAGAGTGTGAAAAGAAATGAAGAGATTATCAAGGATTTAATTGGAGAGAGTAGTGATGTTATATTTAGAAAATTCAATTTAGCTAAAGATGAGAAAAATCCTGCAATGTTAATATACATAGATGGATTAACTAATACTGATATATTAAATTTACATATTATAAAACCTTTATTAAGTGATTTAAAAAAAGAGGACTTAACTAAAAATAATATTGAAGATCAAGTAGAGTTAATTACAGAATCAATTGTAACGACCCATGAAATAAAGTTAGAGAAGAAGATGGATAAACTAATTACAGCAGTCTTATCCGGAGATTCAATACTATTAATAGAAGGCTTTAATCAAGGATTTATTATTGCTAGTAAAGGTTGGGATGCTAGGTCTATTTCAGAACCAACTACAGAATCGGTTATCCGTGGACCTAGAGATGGTTTTACCGAAAATTTAAGAACGAATACATCACATATTAGAAGAAGATTAAGGGATGCAGGATTAAGAGTTAAAGGGGTTGCTGTTGGTGAAAGGAGTAAGACAGATATAGCTATTCTTTATATAGAGGGTATAGTAAATCCCCATATAGTAGATGAGATAATGAATAGAATTAAATCAATTAAAGTTGATGGAATTCTGGAATCAGGTTATATTGAACAGTTTATTGAAGACAGTCCCTTTTCTCCTTTTCCCCAATTACAGCATACAGAAAGACCTGATAAAGCAGTTGGTAATTTGCTAGAGGGAAGGGTTGTTATAGTTGTAGATGGTACTCCTTTTGTATTAATTGCACCAGCTGTATTTGAACAATTTTACCATTCACCAGAGGATTATTATAGCAGGACTGTAATTGTAAGTTTACTTAGAGTAGTTAGAGTTATTGGTCTTATGATTTCTTTAGCTTTACCTGCTTTATATATAGCATTAACCTCTTTTCATTTTGAAATGCTACCAACAGTTTTTGCACTATCTATTGCTGGAGGGAGGGCACAAGTGCCTTTACCTGCTTATTTAGAAGCGTTTTTAATGGAAGGAATTATTGAGATATTACGTGAAGCTAGTGTTCATTTACCAAATGTTATTGGCTCTACTATAGGTATAGTAGGAGGTTTGATTTTAGGGACTGCAGCAGTTGATGCAGGTCTAGTTAGTCCTGCTATGGTAATTATAGTAGCTTTGACAACGATTGGTTCCTTTACTGCACCTACTTATTCAGTATCTAATGCTATTAGGATTCTACGTTTTATACTGATGATTTTAGCTTCGAGTTTTGGACTATATGGATTAGTAGTAGGATTAATAGCTACTTCTATTCATATGGCTTCTTTGAAATCTTTTGGAATTTCATATCTAACACCTTATGCACCATCAAGGTTGGAAGATTTAAAAGATAGTATTATTAGGTTTCCCCTTTGGAAGATGAACTTTAGACCTACTTTAATGCGGACTAAGAATTCTAAAAAAGAAGAAAACAAAGAAGAGGGTGATAAAAATTAATAAGGAAGGAAAGGTAACAGAAAGGCAGTTTTCTGCAATTATAATCAATACTATTCTTGGGGTAGGTATTTTAACTTTACCACGGGTAGCTGTATCTTTTGCAGATAATGCAGGTATTATTTCAGTTGTTTTGGCATCAGTACTTTCTTTAATAAATTTAACTATTATAATTAAGTTAGGATTAAGATTTCCAAATAAAACAATCTTTGAATATTTGCAGATAATTTTAGGAAAAATTATGGGAAAAATTATTGGATTATTTATTATTTGTTATTGGTTTATATTTATTGCACTTGTAATTAGAACTTTTAGTGAATTAATAGTTACAGCAGTTTTACCTAAAACACCTATAGAAGTTGTAATAATAATAATGTTATTACTTGTAGCTTATCTGTCATATAAAGATATTCAAGTATTAGCTAGAGTTAATGAACTATATGTTTTTATAGTTATAATTCCTATTCTCTTCTTAACAATACTTTCCTTTAAAAGAGGGCATATGGTATATGTGTTACCTGTTTTTCGTGGACATAGTATGATAAATATCTTAAAAAGTGCAGGAAGATCATACTTCTCTTTTTTAGGATTTGAAGTAGTAGCTATAATTCTTCCTTTTATTACAACTAGGAAATTATCTCTAGAGTATGGAATTAAGGGGTGGCTAATTCCATCAGTGGTATCGGTTGTAGTTGTAATAGCCTCGATTTCTGTTTTTGGTGTATTTGAATTAAAGAATCTAGTGTGGCCTACTTTTGAACTAATTAAATCTACCCAATTTTTTGCTCTAATTTTTGAAAGATTAGAGGTTGCTTTTATTGCAACATGGGTAATCGCTTTATTTACAACTGCTTCTAATTTACTCTTTGGAATAGCAATGGGAGGAGCACAAATATTAAGCTTACATAAACATAAGACATTAGTTTTTTTCTTATTACCTTTATTATATCTACTTGCTTTATCTCCTAGAAATGCTTATGAATTATTTAATTTGGTTGATATTATCTCAATAGTAGGATTGATATTAACTACTATTTTACCAATTATGCTATTAATATTAGTACAAGTTAAAGGTAAAGGAGGTAAGAGAGTTGATGAAGAAAGTATCTAAGCTAATAATTATTATTTTAATAATGAATATATTATCAGGTTGTTGGGATAGAAGGGATATTGAAGCAACTGTCCCAGTGTTAGGTGTAGGGATTGATTTTGTAGAAGAGAAAGATAGAAATTTAACTAAAAGTAATAAAGTAAAGGTGACTATTCAAGTGCCCGTCCCAGCCAATATGGAGCAAGGAGAAGATGTAGTTTGGATAATAAGTAGTATAGGAGAAAGTGTAGCAGGGGCAATAGATAATTTACAAAACAAATTAAATCAGGAATTATTCTTTGGTCATTTACAAGTAGTTATATTTAGTCAAGATATTGCCAAGGAGGGAATTAACAAATATTTAAATTTCTTTAGAAATTCACCTCAGATAAGAAGGCTAAGTTGGCTATTAATTGCCGAGGATACTGCAGAAGGTATAATTAAATCTGAACCAAAGTTAGAAAGTATTCAATCAATTTATCTAGCCCATATGCTTAATAACGGTGTTTCTACAGGTAGAATCCCAGATATAAGGTTGGGAGATTTCTTTATTAGATTATCAAATCCTGGAGAACAAGCTACTGCAGTAATGCTTAAAGCAGATAAAGAGATAATAGATTATATTGGTTTAGGAATATTTGAAGGTGACGAGTTTGTAGGCTCATTAAATCAACCAGAAACTTTATATTATCAAAGAGCACTAGGGGTTCCCAACGATACTAGTAATTTAGTGCTTGCTTGTGACCCAACCACTGAAATTGATCGATTAACAATTAAAATGCAGGAAGTATCCAGTAAATTACAGCCTGAGTTAAAAGATGGTGAAATAATTATGAAAATTAAACTGAAGGTAGAGGCTAAGGTTTTAGAACAACTCAATAAGAATAACTTAGGTAGAGAAGAAGTGGTTTATCAAATTGAGAGACGTATAGAAAATAAATTAAAAAGAGAGATTGATAAAGTGATTGAAAAGACGCAAAGCAAATTTCAATCAGATATTTGGGGATTTGGTGAACATGTTAGAGCACATTATCCCAATTATTGGAACAAAATTAATTGGGAAGAAGAGTTTCCTAAAATTAAAATTATTACAGAAGTGAAAGCCTATATTAGACAAGTTGGTATGATTAATTTCACAGGAAGATAGTAAATTGATTGAAAATAAAACTAGATAATCCTACAAATAAATATATATAACCTAATATTTTGAGCATCTTTGTATTAGAATCTTCACTTTCATTATAATTTATGGATAAAAGAGAAATCAAACCTGTAAATAAAGATATAAAGACAAAATAAGGGGAGTAGAAAAAATTAAAAGTTGTTAGCAATGAATTGAACATATGGATATCTCACCTCCTTTATAAATTATTTTTTCTATATGTTTGATTAAATATGCAAGAATAAATAAGTTATTGACAGTTTCTAAGGTGGATGTTATGATATCAATAATTGTCTACAATAAAAAGATAATAATTATTTCATATTGATAAATATATTAAATTATTAAGTATCTTACTTAATTATTGATAATTTAATTTTTTCTTGACAAGGTTTTGTAGTTTTGATATACTAC
>NZ_LWDV01000004.1:19331-28930 GCF_001693735.1 Orenia metallireducens | reverse complement strand
ATTTTTATTTTTTTAATTTTTGTATAGATAATCTTTGATTTCACTTAAATCTTCCTTCATAATCTCTACAATTAACTGCTCCTCTACCTCTTCTCCCTGATCTTTAACGATCTTCCCATTGACTACTTTAAACTCTGATTCAGTATCTCTTCCCAATAATCTCTCTAAAAAATTAAGCATCTTAGCCACCTTCCTTCAGTATCTAACCTGTAATTATTCAGCTCTAATTTTCAACTTATATCCAATTAAGTGGCTTCAACGTTGATTGTAGCCACTTTGAAAACAAAGCCTATAACCAT
Organism: Orenia metallireducens; assembly: GCF_001693735.1. Classification (GTDB taxonomy): domain Bacteria; phylum Bacillota; class Halanaerobiia; order Halobacteroidales; family Halobacteroidaceae; genus Orenia; species Orenia metallireducens. The sequence goes on along the minus strand of NZ_LWDV01000004.1, from coordinate 28,631 downwards.
GCTATTTTGGCTATTATATATATAGTAAATAAATATATAAAAATAATGTTATTGTAGTGTTAATAGTAGTAAAAAAGACGAACGTTTTTTCGATAATTGTTCTTTATATCTATATTTATATTTGTATAAATTTTCCATATGATTGATATGGTTAATTATTTGTGATGATTAAATTATTTTATATAATTTAGTTTCATTAAAAGACTGTGATTAATACACAGGAGTTTTAGTTTTTTGAATCTAATGGTATAATAAGATATAAATAAAACAAAGGAGGATTATTATGGAACTTAAAGCTGATAAGTTAATTACGCCTGATGAGATATCTATTGTTGTTAATCGTTTGCTTACAGCTTATCATCCAAATACTAAGTCAATCTATCTTTTTGGTTCTTATGCTTGGGGAAATCCTAATGAAGATAGTGATTTAGATATAATGGTTGTACTTAAAGAAGCTCAACAGAATCCTCATAAAAGGGTAGTGAAAGGGTATAAGGCTTTAAGAGGAATTATGACCCCAACTGATCTTATAGTTTATACAGAAGAAGAGTATAAGAAACTACTGAAAGATGAATTTAGCCTCTGTAACCATATTGTCAAAGAAGGAAAGAAACTTTATGAGTGCTAGTATAAAAGCATGGTTGAAAAAGGCTGAACATGACTTAAAATCTGCTAAAACTCTTAATGAAGCTGACTTATTAGATACTGCTATCTACCATACTCAGCAAACAGCAGAAAAGGCTTTAAAAGCCTTTATAGTTTACAAGACTAAATCTTTTAGTAAAACCCATGATTTAAGAAGACTAGTGATGATAGCTGCTAATATAGACAAAGAGTTTAATCAATTTATGGATTATGCAGAAGAGTTAACCCCTTATGCAGTAGAATTTAGATATCCTACAGAATGGCCTTTGCCAGATAAAGATGATGTTTTAACTGCTATCAAGATGGCTGAAGAGATATTTACCTTTGTAAAAGATAAGCTTGATGATTAATTTCTCAAGTTCTTAAAAAAGTAGCTACCTCAATTGAGGTAGCTACTTTTACTAGATTCATATAGTCCCACAAACGATGCTAAATAGCACCAACCATCTTGGATAGTATAGATATATGTAATATCAGATACCCATTTTTGATTAACAGAGGTGGTGGAGAAATCTCTTTCTAAGAGATTTTCACCACATACATTGTCAGATTTAGAAGGATAATGTTTAAACTTTTTATGCACAATTGACCCAATATCTAATTTTTTCATTAATCTTTGTACTCTTTTAATACTAACATCCCAACCTCTATCTGAGAGTTTTTTATGAATTTTAATAGCACCATATCGTTTGTGGCTATCTAGATAGACATCCATAATATCTTCTTGTAGCCTTTCATTTTCTTTCTTTATAGCTAATAATTCTTTATAAGTAACAGTAGTATCTTCATCAATATCTATTTCTGTATAAAGTTCAATCCAGTTATCTATAGAAGTTCTAGAAACACCATATTCACGAGAAAGCTCTGATTTAGATTTACCTGATTGGTAAAATTCTATTATCATTTGTTTAAAATCTTCATTATATCTTTTACCTGTTGATGCCATATGGACACACCTTTTCTTAATTATATTTTATAATGTTCAACTAAGTGTGTCCATGATTTTATACTAACACCAATATGTTAAAGGAAAGAGGATGAATCTTTAAAAATCCATCCTCTTTATCTTAAATTTATTATTTTTCTAATGTCTAGCTTTCTTTTTTATCTCTTCTATCTCCTCTTTTGATAATCCGCTGGCTGCAACTATCTTATCTAATTCTACGTGCAAGTCCAATAAGTTCTTAACCATTTCTAATTTTCCTTTGTTCTTGGCTGTTTGATAAAGGTTGGTCATTTCTTCACTAATACCCAATTTATCAGCACCTCCTAATTTTTCGTTGATATCTTGATAAAATTTATCTTCTAATTCGTCAGGTAAATATAATAATCCATCTAAAAACTTAAAGATCATATATACTTTCTTTCTACTATATCCCTTTTCAGTTAGTAAATCAAATAGCTTTTCTTTAAATTCAAGCTTCTTTTCTTTGCCTTCTTGCTCCCCTTTTAGCTGGTAAAGACCTGCTAATACTACTAAAGCAAAGGGATTATCTGATGCTAATAGTTTTTCTTCTTTTTGATCTAATATCTTATAGGTTTTATATTTATAATTTAATTCAGTTTCATAGAAGCTATAATCAAATTTAGCTGGTTGATAGTCTTTTCTATCCTCTGTAAAGATAGCGAAAGCCACTATCTTCTTGCTATATTTATCGTAAATACGATAGAAGTATTTAAACATTCTCTCACTAAACTCTTTTTCATAATAGCCTTGTACTTCTAAATGAACTAATATCCAGTTCTCTGTTCCGTCTTTTAGATGTACTTTTACTAGTCTATCTGAAAGTTTCTTTCCTTTGATAGTCTTATCAACTATATTAGCTAACTCATTATCAAGAAATTGATAGCCTTTAGCAAAGTCTATGTTTGAATATAAGTCGGTCATAAAGAACCGTAAAAAGTCTTCAAATAAGTCTTCTATGATTTCTTTCCATAATAAATCAGGTGTTTGCTTTTCCATATATATAATGGCTCATTTTTGATTAATCTTAAGCTCTATAACACAATTATATCATACTTTTCTTTAATAAATTATTAGATAATAGAGTTACATTTTCTAAAGAAGTATTTTAAATTGAAAATTGCTTCTACTTTTTTATTTTTATTTTATTTTCAAGCAATATAATCTATTATTAACTTAATATTTATTATCCCAATCAATATAAATAGCAACACCAATATTCATTTTGCCTTCACCTTTATAAAAAGCTAGTTTAGGATTATAATTAGATTGATTTAAAAAATTATAAACTTCTTTAAACCTTCCTTTAGCCTCTCTTTTAATTTGTCTTAAAGTAATATCTCCATTATAAAATTTAGTTGCAAATTCTTTTGGATTTTCTACTTCAATAGGAAATTAATCATCATTTATAGATAAAAAATATACTTTGCATTTAGTAGCTCCATGTTGAACCATAGTGTCTAAATCATCAAATAAAGTTTCTTTAGCTTTATTAAAATCATTTCTAAATAAGTCTCTAATTGTTTCTTCTATCTCATTTATGTACTCTTTTCTCTTTTCAGATCTTAAAAATAAACGAGCAACAGACACAGGTAATTCCTCTTCTTGATAAGTAATAAAATAGATATTATGTACACTTGAAATTTTATTTATCTTTTCTAAATCCCTTCATCGCTTCTTCAAGTTCATCATCTACTATATGGGTATAAATCATTGTAGTAGATAAATCCTCATGTCCCAAAGCTTTCTGGACCAATCTAATATTTTTAGTCTCCCGATATAAATCAGTGGCAAAGGTATGTCGTAAGGTATGGGGACTTACCTCTTTAACTATTCCTGCTTTTTGACTATACCCATTTACTACTTTATAGAAGTTATTAGGATTCAGCTTATTTCCTGTTAAGGTTGTAAATACTAAGTTATATTTATTTACTGCTTCTCTTTTAGTTAATTCATCAACTTGTCTTTCCTTCCAGTGCTTTAACTCTTCTAAAGTCTCTTCTTGTACCCATAAGATCCTATCCTTAGCTCCTTTTCCCTGTACTACTTTTAATTTACCACTCATTAAATTAATATCATTCCATCTTAAATTAATTGCTTCAGCTCTTCTTAAACCTGTATCAAGAATTAATTTGATCATTACTCTATTACGTTCCTGGGTGGGATATCTAGTAGTAAATTGATCTAGTAATAATTGTTGCTCTTCTGCTGTTAAGATTACTGGTAACTTTCTACTCATATAATATCAGCCCTTTAAAATTAATTTTATATTATTTTGAACATTTTAATATCTTATTCACACATAAATATAGTCTATCCTAGTTTTTTCAAAATTTCAAGTATAATAATGTCTTATTCACAAACATTTAGTGATAATAATCTATTTTACTCTAGTTTTTTAACATGATAAGGAACGATTACTAGAAAATTGTTCGTGTTTTTTATTAGCACTACTACCACTATTACTTTATTTTTATATATTTATTTACTATATATAATAGCGAAAATAGCGTAGTTATAGGCTTTGTTTTCAAAGTGGCTACAATCAACGTTGAAGCCACTTAATTGGATATAAGTTGAAAATTAGAGCTGAATAATTACAGGTTAGATACTGAAGGAAGGTGGCTAAGATGCTTGATTTTTTAGAGAGATTATTGGGAAGAGATACTGAATCAGAGTTTAAAGTAGTCAATGGGAAGATCGTTAAAGATCAGGGAGAAGAGGTAGAGGAGCAGTTAAAGGTTAAGAGTGAAAAGTTAATAGTTGAAGATCAAGAGATGATTAAAAATGAAGAAGTAATAATGGTAAGTAAAGATATAGTCATTAATGACCAAGTAAAAAAAGAATCTAATCAATCTAAAGAAATTACAGAAATTAATGGGAAGCGAGGACAACCTAAAGGAATCAAGAACTTCTTTCTATTCTTAAAATCGGCTAGTAGAAGCAAGAATACTATTAGAGGTTATCGCTCTGATTTGAGGTATTGGGAAAGAATTGCTAATGCTAACAATAAGACTATCTATAATCTAAGTTTGGAGGGGATTGAAGAGGCTAATACTGGCGAGGATATTAATACTGTCAAGCGGCGGGTTAGTGCTTTAAAGCAGCTGGCTAAATGGTATTTACGTGATGATTATCCTAAGCTACATATTGAGTTAGAAAAGGTGGTTACTGGTAAGGGAAAACAGCGTATTCCTAAAGCTAAGAGTGAAAAGGAGTTTGTTAAGATTAGAGAGCATGCTAAAGAGTTGATTGAACAAAGACAGCGTGAGGGGATCTGGCTGGGATTAATGTTGATGTGTGGTCTTAGAATCTCTGAGATTCAGACTGTAGAGGTAGATGAGAATTGTATTACTGTGATTGGTAAGGGTGATAAAGAGAGAAAGATCCCTGCTCCTAGCTGGTTAATTAAAGCTTTACAGGAGTTTCAGGCTGAAGGGCGAGGGGGCTATAAGCAGAGAAAGACTATTGTAGATCGTTATTTAAGGGAGCTTGGTTATAAAAAGTTCCATAATCTTCGCCATATCTTTGCCACTATGCTTCTTAAAAGAGGGGTTAAACTAAGAGAGATTCAGCAGTTATTAGGACATAGTTCTGTGGCTACTACTCAGATTTATACGAAGACTAATGTAGATGAAGGAGTTACTAAGGTTCTTGAAAGGTAAATGGGGGTGTATTATTTAAAGAGAATTTGTATTTTACTATTATTAATTATGTTAGTCAGTCCAGTAGCAAGGGCAGAAGATACAATTGAGAGTGGAGAATTGAAAATTGAGAATCAAAAGCAAGTTCAAAGCCAAAAGAGTAAAGAAGAATATAAGACTAAAGAGCTAGGTGTTGAAGAGTATTGGGAGAGGTTGAAGGAGAGAGCTGATGAGTTATATTGTAAGGCTAATTTAAGTATGGAGATCAGTACCCTTATTTATGAGGATGGGGAGTTTGGAGGAGAAGCCAAGGTGGAGGTTCCTATCTTTGATGGTGATAGGAGAAAGAAGATTAAGAAGGAGAAGATGGAGTTCTTAGATAAGGGTGCTGAGTTACTAAGTGAGTTAGAAGTTAATTTGAGTAGTTTAGAGGTTTTAAAAGAGAAGGAGATTTATTTGAGGGCTTTAATCATTACTGATGGAGCTAAAGTATTGATGCTTACCATGATGTCAGAGAAGAGATTACCAAGGTAATAGCAGAGATTAATAAAGTTAGAAAGAAATTAGAAGTAATGCTTATGTAGTTAATAGTTAAGAATTAAAAAACACGACCTTTAAAACCTAAAATAGAATAGTTTATCCCTTAAATGGTAGGATATATTAAATCATCAATCATTTGTTATAGGTTTTAAATAACTCTTAACTCTTCATTTTTAACTTTTAACTGACAAAGGGAGGTACGACCGAAGTCATGACCGCTCCAACACATAGTTTATTTGCATTATTTATTATATATTTAGAGTTAAATCTAAGGATGCTTTATTTTATCTGACCTTAGGGTCAATACTACCTGATATTGACCCTCCTCAAAGTACTATTGGGAGGGTCTTCTTCTTTATCTCTAATCCTTTAAATAAGATGTGCGGACATAGAAATTTTACTCATAGTCTGGTTTTATGGATTGCTGTCTTGATAATCGGACATCACTTCTACAAGCCTTTATTCTGGCTAGAGATTGGGGCTTGTTCTCATCTGTTATTGGATACTTGGAATTTGTCAGGAGTGACTTTATTTAAGCCTCTGACTGATAGAATTTTTGTAATGGCTGGGCTGAAGTATCGGGTCAAAGTTGGGTCTAAAAATGAATTGGCGATTATGTTTATCTTGGCTTTGATGGTTTGGGGGAGCTTTAATTTAGCTGAGCTAGGTGGCTTTAGAGGGATGGTCAGGGAATTGATTGGTGACTACAATATCGCCTATAATGAACATCAGAAGCAGGGTACTAAGGTCTGTTACTTAGAAGACAAGTTAAGGATGAATAATGGAGTACTATGAGAGGGAAGATGGCTGATTATTGGTCAAGGTAGGTCTTATGGTAGGCTAAGTGTCTATGATAAAACGACTAAAAAAGTAATTAATATCTATGATGATGGCAGCTTTCTAAAAGCAGTACTTAGACCTACTAATATTTCTTGGAATCTGCTTAATTTAGATAAACCTATGGAGATAAAAGAGGGGCAGGCTTTTTTTAAGGCTAAAGGAAAATGGTATCCAGCTAAAAGAGGTGATTATATTTTTGGGGATATAATTTATCAAGGTCAAGTTAAGCTTACAGAGATTAAATATTAATTGAAGACTAAAAGCTAAAGCAGAGAATAGGTTTATTGGTTCTCTGTTTTTTTATTGAGATTTTAACAACAACAAAGAGGATTAATCATACCCAAAATATTGGTAATAATACTCTATAAATAATGAGTTATCTGGAAAAATACTGTTGTAGTTGTTTTAATAGTTTTAAAGAGTTTTAAAAAGTTTTCCGATATAGACAAACCCTTGTGGTTATAGGATTTGTGAAGTTGAAATGCTACAAATACCTTGTTAAAAGCGACATTTACCTTGCGAAATGCTACAAATATCTTGTTTAATGCTACAAATATCTTGCTAAATGCGACAAATATCTTGTTAAATGCTACTTTTTATTGTGAAGTAGCATTAGTTGTGGTAAACTATTATCAGATAGTAGGAGGTGGATTATGAATAGCAAAGAATTGATTGTAAAACACAATAAATTGATTGAAGCAAATTATAAATTAACTTTACAAGAACAGAAACTTATCTTAGTTTTAGCAGCAGCAATTAAAAAGGATGATACCAAATTTGAAGAGTGTGTTTTTAGTGTAGATGAACTAGCAGATATTTTAAATTTAAATAAAGAAGCCTATTATTCTGAACTTAAAGAGATTACAGAAAAACTATTATCTCGAGTTTTAACTATAAATGAACCTGATGGTTGTTTACAGATATCTTGGTTATCTTCAGCAAAATATTATGATGATTTAGGAAAAGTAGAATTGAGTTTTGCTGAAAAGTTAAAGCCTTATCTTTTACAGCTAAGTAACCATTTTACTAAATTAGAATGTAAAAAATTGATATCTTTAAATAGTGTTTATGCAATAAGAATATATGAGTTATGTAAACAGTATGAAAGGTTAAAAAGACGGGAAATTACAATTGAAGAACTGAAGAGGATATTACAAATTGAAGATATAAAGAGCTATAATCGTTATAATAATTTTAAAAGAAGAGTACTATTGAAAGCTCAAGAAGAAATCAATGAAAAGACTGATCTAAAAATTGACTTTGAAGAACTTAAGACAGGTAGAAAGGTAACTGCAATTAAGTTTATTATTAAGAAGAGGGAGAACCCACCAAAAGAATTAGAATTTAAAGAGTATATTCAGGAGGAGTACTCTCCTGAAGTTTTAGAATTATTTAAGCTTTTACCCCAAGAGGAGCAGATAGAGGCTTATAAAAAGGAGCTAGAGGGTTTATTAGCTGAACATAGCTTTGGATATTTAAAGGCGGATATTAAGTATGCTAAGGAGGCTCAGCCTGATAATTTTATGGGCTTTTTAAAGGCTTCCTGTGAAGGTGGACATTACTCTACTGCCAAGCTCGAGAAGAAAGCCAAGGAAGAAGAGCTAGCTAGGAAAAAGGAAGAAGAAGAGAGAAAAAGAAAAGAGCTTGAAGAGAGAATAGAGAAGAAGGCTAGAGAGATGGCTTTAGAGAGATATGAGGTATTATCAGAGGGGGAACTAGAGAGGTATAATCAGGAATATGAGAAGATGGCTAAACTGGTGCCAGAGAAGTTAAGACCGAACAAAGAGGATTATATAATTGGAGCTTTAGAGGATAAGTTTAAAGAGGAGCTGAAGGAACTCTTTAATTAAGAATTAAAAGTTAAAAGATATAAAGATTCTTAACTCTTCACTTTTAACTGTTTTTCTAAGTTACTGCTGGTTTTGGCAGGAATGATTATAGCTTGGAGGTTAATGATAAGAGTAGGTAAACAATTAACATATTTCGTAAAGTCCCCAAATTGGGGGCTTTTTTTAATTGAATTTATTAAATTAAATTAAAAAAAGTTTGTTGTATTTTGTAAACAAGTATATTATTTAACAAAGACGTTTACAGAAACAGTATAATCCACGTCCTTATTTAGTAGGTAATTTACCAAAAGTAAAGTTCTACAAAAGGAGAGGTTATATTTGATTAACTTAATAAAGCAAGCTAAAAAAGGTGATAAGAATTCCTTGATAGAGCTTTTAAATCGATTCAAACCACTAATTAAAAAGTATAGCAATGAATTAAAGTATGAAGAAGCTGAGACTGATTTGATTATCTCTTTCATTACAATAATTAAAACTTTTAAAATAAAAGTAATAGATCATGAAGGAAATGGTGTTAGTATAAAATCATGGACACACTTAGTTGAACATTATAAAATATAATTAAGAAAGGGTGTGTCCATATGGGATCAACAGGTAAAAGATATACTGAAGATTTTAAACAAATGATAATAGAACTTTACCAATCAGGTAAATCTAAATTAGAGCTTTCTCGTGAATATGGTGTTTCTAGAACTTCTATAGATAACTGGATTGAACTTTATACAGACAGATAGAGGAAGTCAATATACTAGTTCTACCTACATGAATAAAGCAAAAGAATTAAGACTATTACAATCATTTAGTCGTAAAGGAAATC
>NZ_LWDV01000004.1:0-19145 GCF_001693735.1 Orenia metallireducens | reverse complement strand
ATATTGACATAGGTCCACTTTTAGGTTTTCTTTGGAGAATAAAAGTAACACAATTTGACTTCTCTTTATAAATAATATAAAATGTATTTCAATGATTTTACATAAATAATAATTGGGGGAAATTAATGAAGTTATCTAAAGAGTGTGAATATGCTATTCTTGCTTTAGTTGATATTGCTCAAAGCCCAGAAGATTTAGTAAAGATAAATGATATAGCTAAGCGTAATCATATTCCCAAAAAGTTTTTAGAGCAGATATTATTGACACTAAAAAGAACAGGATATGTAGCCAGTAAAAGGGGGATAGGTGGAGGATATAAGTTAATTAAAGAAGCTGATGAAATTACTATTGCTGAGGTAGTAAGGCTCTTTGATGGAGCTTTAGCCCCAGTAGACTCTGTTAGTGAAAACTTTTATGAAGAGACACCGATTGAGAAGAACCAGAAATTACTAGCTATATTTAAAGAACTTCGAGATTATGTTTCGAATAAATTAGAGAATACTACAATATATGATTTACTAAAAGAATAAATTTTGAATTTATTTTCTAGTATAGAATACCAAGTAAATAGCTATGAATATACTATTTTTTTATTCAAAAGACTACTAAATTGATAGAGAATATAGTTTTTTTATTTTATGATAAAATACTAATAAGTTGATAAAAAATCTCTTATTAGCAACTTAAATTAAATAAATTTTTATAAGAAGAGAAAGCTTAATAGTAATCTAGATTAAGGAGGGTTTAATTTGCTTAAAGAATTTAAGAAGGTTATACCTATATTAGTAATGGTAATTTTATTAGCTCTTTTTTGCCCAGCAATAGCTCAAGCTGCAGAGAGTTTAAATAACTATATAGAAGTAATCCCTGAATTTAATATAAGTATAGCAGTAGTTAGCTCATTAATAATATTATTATTAGGGCTGTTTATCTGGGAGCCAATGCCAATTGGGATTATAGCATTAGCAGTTCCAGTAATTTTAGCTGTCTTGAATCTATGGACTAAGGTATCTACTGAGCAAGCATTATCAGGCTTTAGCAATAAAGCAACTGTAACCGTAATGGCTATGTTTATCTTAAGTAGAGGAATTCAAAATAGTGGAGCAGTACAGTTGCTAGGTAATAAACTAGAAGCTTTTACAGGAGATAATCAGAAAAAACAGGTAGGAGCAATTACTACTTTTACAGGAATTATGGCTAGTATTATTAACAATACCCCTGTAGTAGCTGCTTTTGTTCCAATGGTAACTAATCTTGCTCGTAGGACGAAGGTATCACCATCAAAGTTATTAATTCCTCTCTCCTACGCATCGATGTTGGGAGGAACTATCACCTTATTAGGGACATCGACCAATATTTTAGCTAGTCAAGTCTCTGCTCGATTGATCGACCATCCCTTTGGAATGTTTGAGTTTACTAAGCTAGGAATAATAGTATTTATAGTAGGGCTTATCTACTTAGTTACAATAGGATATTATTTGATTCCAGAAAGAATCAAGCTTGAATCCGACAATCTAATCAGAGATTATCAGATGGAAGAATTTTTAAGTGAGGTAAAGATTAATGATGATTCTCCACTACTTGGTAAGAGTATTGGGGAGGTGTTTAAGGGCTTAGATCAGGACTTAGATATAATTCAAATGAGCCGTAAAGGTGAGCGTTTTATGGAGCCTTTAGATGTAAAGACTATTAGAGCTGAGGATCACTTGGTAATTAGAGGTTCTAAAAAGACTCTGTTAGAATTTATTAAAAATAAAGGAATAGCTTTATTAGCAGATATTAAAATCAATCAGCACCAATTAGAGGATTCAATTCAAGGTCAAAAAATAATAGAGGTTATTATCTCTGATAATTCTTTTATGACTGGTCAGACTATTAATAATGTTAATTTCCTTGAGCGTTATGATGCCAGCTTACTGGCTATTAAGCATGGTGAAAAGATATCTTATGAAAATTTAAAAAAACTCACCCTTAAAGCAGGGGATGTATTACTTTTATTAGTAACAGACACTACTTTAAAACGTTTAGAGAAGAATATGAGTTTTATCATTGAGGATGATTTAGAAGAAACTAATTATAGTCCTTCTAAGATCTGTTTAGCACTAGGGATCTTAGCTGCTGTAATTGGTCTAGCTTCAATGAAGATTATTTCGATTGCTATTGCTACTTTAGCTGGAGTAATTGCAATGGTTGCTAGTGATTTGGTTAAACCCAAGGAGGTTTATGAAGCAATAAATTGGGAGGTAGTTTTTTTGTTAGCTGGTTTAATTCCTTTAGGTGTAACAATTGAGCAGACTGGGACTGCACAATTTATAGCTAATCAATTGTTAAGAGTAACTGGCATCTTTCCACCAGTTGTAATACTAGGCATTTTCTATTACTTTACAGTCTTATTGACTAATGTTATCAGTAATAATGCAACGGCAGTACTGATGATTCCTGTAGCAGTCAATGCAGCCCATCAAATAGGAGCTAATCCCTTTGCCTTTGTGTTAGCAGTAACCTTTGCAGCTAGTGCTGCTTTTTCAAGTCCAATTGGATATCAGACCAATTTAATGATTTATGGTCCAGGAGGATATAAATTCCGTGATTTTATACGTGTAGGAGCACCTTTAGAAATCATCTTAGCAGTCATAGTCCCTCTTTTTATCTCTATATTCTGGGGAATATGATTTAAGAAAAGTCAATTTCCCCTTCAAGATTAACACTTAAAAGATATTGAAAAAGTCTTATAATTACTATATAATTAAACCAAATTATAATCGAAACAGAGTTTCATATTAAGAAACTAACCTATCCTAAAAAATTTGAAATTAGTAGAGATAACTATCTTCTTTTAGTCTGGAGGTAATTCTATGGAATTTAAATCAATTGATAATTTACATGAATTAAGTAGATTATTTATGTTAGAACATTTAAGTGATAAAATTATTTATATCGTTGGAATCTTATTTATAGCTGCTTTTATTGCCCATGTTATCACTAAAAAGCTTAAAATTCCTAGTGTAGTTGGTGATATCTTAGTAGGGATTTTATTTAGTATTGGCTTTATTAAAAAAGCTCCTTTCTTATCGGCAGAACATAAGGAATGGTACTCTTATCTAATCCATTCCTTTGATTATGTAATCATTTTAGCGGTATCCTTTATCTCCTTTATCATTGGTAGTGAGCTTAATTTAAAGATTTTAAAGAAGCTAGAATTAGAGTTTGCTTTGATTGTGTTGATCGAATCTTTGGCTACCTTTGCCTTGGTAACTACCTCTATGCTGATAATTGGTAAACCATTATTCTTCTCACTACTCTTAGGAGCGATAGCTACAGCAACAGCTCCAGCTGCTACAGTTTTGGTATTAAAGGAGTATAAGGCTAGAGGAGAGTTGACCTCGACCTTATTGATTGTTTTAGCCCTTGATGAAGCCTTAGCTATTATTATCTTCAGCTTTGTCAAGCCAATTGCTTTAATCAGTGTATCACCAGTACTACACTATTCTATCTTTAACTCCTTTTTAATACCCTTAGTTAAGATAGTTGGAGGGATAATCTTAGGCTTAAATATTGGATACTTTTCACAGAAATTAATGGGTGTATATTCTGAAGAGAAGAGTAAGAAGATATTATTATTATTAGCAACAGTTTTTGGGGCTTCAGATGTTGCTATCTTCTTAGGGATATCACCTTTAATTACCAATCTATCTATTGGCTTTGCCTTTAGAAACTTCTCTAAAAAGTATCTAGGCATCTCTGAAATTATAGATACCTTAAGCCTTCCACTCCATACAGTCTTCTTTATCTTAGCTGGGACCCAGATTGAATTTCATAATATTACTTCCAAGTCCTTTCTCTTAGTAGCTTTAGTCTATACCTTAGCTAGGATGCTTGGCAAAGTTGGAGGAGCTAGTTTAGGAGCCTTCTTATCTAAAGCACCTACTAATGTGACCAGATACATTGGCTTAGGGCTCTTACCCCAAATAGGTGTCTCAATAGATTTGGCTTATAATGTTCAGCATCAATTTGTCCACTTCTCTGATGTTGGTCAATTTATCTTAAATATCATCCTCTTTACTACAATTATTACAGAGATTCTAGGGGCGATTGGTACAGAGTATGCCCTTAGTAAGAGTGGGGAGATGAGAACTTAATTTAAAGGAGGGTTTAATATGTCTAATAACTATAAACCTGAAGTTTTGGATAAAGGTATAGTCAGAAAATCCTTAGAGCGCTATTATATCAGAAATACCTTTGATCAGAACTGTACTCAACTTGAATCTGGGGTCTGTTTATTAGCTGAAAGGGATGATAACCTTAAGTTGAGTCTAGAAGATAATTATTGTTGGCAACTTAAAGAGTTGATGGGAAATTACCATAATTATCGCCAAAATATCTTAATAATTAAGAATGAAAGTTATTTAGAGAAATTAACTGGAATATTTGAAGAAGAGGTTATCGATATTTTAGAGTTTGACTGTGGTCATTTTGATATAGCAGATGGCCTTCATCGCTTATGTATTGCTACTAAATCTGAGGTTCCTGCTTATGCTACTTATACAGATAAAGATGAAATCTGCCCTGCCTGTGAATCTATTAGGCAAAGGGCTAGAATTCATAATAAAAGCCATCTACTGTAGATAGTTTTAGGTAATATTAGTTAATATGAGGGGAGATTTGATCAATGAAAAGACCAAGTAATTTAGTTAAAGCTGTAGATAGATCAGTTAATATTTTAGAAGAATTAGCTAATCATGAAGAGGGCTTGGGAGTAACAGAGCTGGCTAATAGATTGGATATTCATAAAAGTTCAATCCATAGGCTATTATCTACTTTAGTTTATAGAGGTTTAGTTAAGCAAGATCCCAAGACTGATAATTATAAGTTGGGCTTGAAACTTTTTGAATTGGGTAGTAGAATCTTTAATGATTTAGAGATTAGAGAGTATGCCAAGCCTTATTTAGAGGAGCTAGTAGTAGCCACAGATGAAGCAGTTCATCTAGTTATAATGGATCAAGGCGAGATTGTCTATATCGATAAGGTAGAAAGTTCTAAAACCATTAGAATGAACTCCCAAATTGGAAAGAGGGTGCCAGTCCATTGTAGTGCTGTGGGTAAAGCTATGCTGGCTTATTATCCCAAAGCAAGAGTTGATCAGATCATTAAAGAGCAGGGCTTGGCTAAATATACAGAGAATACAATTACTGATCTTAAAGAGCTTAAAGAGCATTTAACTAAGATTAAAGAGCAAGGCTATGCTATTGATAATGTAGAGCATGAGTTAGGGATTAGATGTGTAGCAGCTCCAATCTTTAACTATAGTGGAAAAGTAGTCTCTTCAGTCAGTGTATCAGGACCAACTATCCATGTGACTAAAGAGCGAGTTGAAGAGTTAGCTAAGTTGGTTAAGGATACTGCTATGAAGATATCCTCCCAATTGGGTTATAGAAGATAGCTAAGCTTAAGGAACAGGGTTTTATTGAGAATTGTCGCGGTCAATTTAAACATAATTACGGTCAGGTTGAAGTAGAGGATGTCTTAAAGAGTAGAGATAATCCAATCTCTCAAGGAGGGGCAGTGGTCAAGCACTCTGCTGTAGCCAAGGAGATGCATAATCATATCGGTCCAGCCCGTGTCTTTAATTGTGAAGAGAATGCTAAGGATGCTATTATCAATAAGGATATTAAGCCTGGTGATGTAGTCTTTATCCGCTATGAAGGTCCAAAGGGCAGTGGAATGCCAGAGATGTTCTATACAACTGAAGCCCTTGCTTCTGATCCTGAACTGGTAGCTACTACAGCCTTAATTACTGATGGACGTTATTCTAGTGCCACTAGAGGACCAGCAATCGGTCATGTCTCTCCAGAGGCAGCTGCTGGAGGTCCTATTGCCTTGGTAGAAGAGGATGATCTAATTAAGATCGATATTTCTAATCGCAAATTAGAGATTGTGGGAATAGCCAAAGAAAAGAGAAGTTCACAAGAAATTGAAGAAATCTTACAAGCTAGGAGAGAAAATTGGGTTAAGTCTGATTTAAGTAAGAAGAAAGGTGTCTTGGCTCAATATGAAAAATTGGCTACCTCTCCAATGAAGGGTGGCTATATGGGTTAATAACTTTAGATAAAAAGTTTCAACATTAATTTAATAAGATTAAAAATCTTAGGTAACTTGATTATGGTGTAGATTGTTTTGCTACAATATAAGCAAGTTATTTTTTAGTTCAAATTAAAGATTATATTTTACAGTTTGACCTAGAATCAAATAGAACTATGGTTTATATATTTATAGCCAATTATAGCGTTGAGATATTCAAATAGGTTTAGTAGAATGAAGTTATAATTGACAGTAATCTACTGAGTTAGGAATCAGTGACCTTGCTCAAAAATTACAAGATATATATTGAAGAAGGATTTTTAACTTTTACCTTGAATTAATCTAATAAACAACTTAAAACACAACACAATATATAACACAAGAAACAACACATAATATAACTCAAAGGAGGTTCTAAAATTGCATAAAATCGCCATTTATAACAATAAAGGTGGAGTGGGCAAAAGTACTATTGCTGTTCATTTAGCTGATGCTTTAAGGAGAATTGATTTAAAGATTTTATTGGTAGATTTAGATTCTCAAAATGATTGTAGCTTATTTTTAGGGCTTAACGAAGAACCACAGAATACTTTCTTTAATCTAATTGATTATCGTTATCCTGCTGATTTAACAGAGTGTATAACAGAGATAAGAGAGAATTTAGATTTATTGACTAATAAGAATTATGAGTTAATTGAGAAGGATTTACATAGAGCTACTAGAATTGATAATTTTTTGGACAAGGCCCTTAAAGATGCTGAGGATGTCTATGACTATGTAATTATTGATTGTAGTCCAAGTCGGAGTATCTTAAATAGTGCTATCCTCTTTTATGTAGATAGTATTATTGTACCTACTCAATTGGAGATAGCTAGTATCAGAGGGTTTAGTGATATCTATAATTACCTTAATGAATTAGAGATCAGTACAGATAAGATTAAATTGGTTGTCCCTAATATGTTTGATGGTAGAACTAAGGAGGCTCAAGATAATTTAGAGGAGTTAAAGTCTATCTTTGATGAAAATATCTTAACTGAGCCAATTAATAGAAGGACTAAGATAACTGAAGCAAGTAAAATGGGAGAGACTATCTTTGAGTATGATACAGACACTCAACTGGAGCAATTTTATAGTTTAGTAGAGAGGGTGGTTAAACTTGGCTAGTACAAAAAATCCCTTTGCAGATTTAAAGAATCAGGTTAAGAAATCTAAAAAGATTGATGAAGAGAAGGCAACTAAAAACAGTGAGGATAACACAACAAATAACACAAAAATTAACATAGAACACAACACAAATAACTCTACAAATATTAAAGAGACAGAGATTAAGCAAGAGGTTTCAATTGTGATTCCAGAGAAAAAATCTGATGAGAAGGTCAGAAGAAATTTTTATGTGAACAAAGGCTTAGATAAGGAGTTAAATAAGCTGGCAAGAAAGACTGGAAACTCAAAATCAGAATTGGTGGATATAGCCATTGAATTTTTAATTAATAATTATAGAACTGAGTAAACTAAAGTCTAGGATAAAAATCCTAGACTTTATTAATATAAATATCTAAGTTATAACACAACACAAAACACAACATTGACTTTAACACAAAAACGACATCAAATTATAGATATGTAAGATGTATGATAAATCATAATTTTGTGAATAACCACCTTACTATTTCACTATTTCTAAATCTATATACTTAAAAAACAAAAAAACTCCACCTTAGATCCGAAATAAATCTAAGTGGGAGCTTACTTTTTAGCAACCAAATTCGAGGTGGAATTTAATTTTTTAACTAAACTCTCTCAATCTCTAGCTAATTTATCAATTTATCCGTTTCTATTTAGTTATATAATCTTAAACTCTTAAGGAGAAAATAGACCTCTGAATTAATTATTTAGCTGATAATCATAGTTAAAAAGGTTGCTAAAAACTAGTTATTAAGATCAATGGTTGAATATACCCCTATACTATCATAAGTGAGAGCAAAAACCAACAATTAATCCTAAATAATTTATCAAATAAAAGATACCACCTTCTGATCAAACTGATACCTTCTATCTAGCCAATTAATAAAAATTATCAACTTATCCCATACTAAGAATATCTAAATTGAACTATCACCTCAAAATACAACTCCATTAACTAAAAGGCGACCAGCAGTAGGTAGTCTTTTATAATGGAGTGAGTTGAGTTAATTCAGATATTATAACAATCATAATATAAATCTACCAAAATTGCAAATCCAATTACTCACATAAAGCTACCATCAAATAATACTTCTTATCCTCCTTAGGAAGCTCAATCTCTTCATCCCTCTGATGTAAGATAGTTACCTTAGAGAAGTTTTTAGATAATAACTCTTTAAACTCCTCCTCCTTATACTGGCGATAGTGATATTCATTACTACACTCAACATTCCTTCCTCTACCAAAAGGTGTAGAGATAACTGCTAGCCCCCCAGGTCTTAGTAATCTTCTTAGATTCTCTACAAACTTATAATCATCCTTTATATGCTCTATAGTCTCCATACTGATTATTGTATCAAAGGTTCCTAAAGTCTTAATAAACTCATCATCACATCCATCACCGACTAAGAACTTATTCCAAGGGTACTTATACTTCCTCTTAGCATAGTTGATACTCTCTTGATCTATATCTACTCCTACAATCTCTTTAATCCCTTCGCCTACTGCTCTTAAAATTTCTGTCCCATAGCCTACACCACAAGCAATATCCAAGACTCTACCCCTAGCCAAGTAACTAGCAAACCTATAACGAGCTATATGCTCTTTAAGCAGCCCATTTTTAGGATTCATCTTATCAGGTATGACCCTCTCCTCTGTTAACTCCACAATAAACCTCCTCTTATAGTCTTATCCGTTAGCAAAATTAAAATCACTCTTATTATAATATTATCTCCTGCTTATTTTCAAGAGCTAATTATAATTATCTAAAAACTCTATAAATCTCTTACTAAGATTAGGATCATTTTACTACCACTACCAGTCTCTAACTTATTAAAGACCTCTTCTTGCGATAGTTTAGGTTTATAAGGGCGACCATAAAACATTACATCATAAGTATCAACTATCCTTAAGATTCTAGATAGTAAAAAAATCTCTTCTTTCTGCAACCCCTTAGGTCTGTTCATCTTTAAAGTACCAGATCTGCAAACCAGTACTATTTAATAATATTTCAAACTCTCTCTTCTTTATTTGAAGATCTGCTTTAATTCTCTTTATAACCTCCTTCAGATTATAAAACTCTCAAATAAATAAGATAGCTATTAAAAACAGGGTAACATAACCGATTTAGATTATTGTCATCCAATGTATTATTCCTCCTTGTCAGTACTAATAACTAATTATGCTTAAATCATACCAGCAAGCCAATTAACTGTCAAAAAATAATAAGAGGTCTGCTCCGCTGCAGACCTCTTATTATTAAGAATATGTTCATTACAGCAATAGCAATCACTCTCTTAAGGGCTACTAACTTAAGAGGTGACAACTGTAAAGAAAGGAGAATAAACATTCTCTTTATTAGTTTGAAAGAACCACTTGAATGGTAGGTTACTGGCATTATACTATATTTTGAAGTTTAAAGCAAATCTATTAACTATATATTAATAATTAATTCTTAACTCTCATTACATTAACAATTCTCTAAACTCCTGCTCAGTCTCCTCCTCTAAAGCCCCAATAATAAACTCCTTCTTAGTAATCTTATCCTTTAACATCTTAGGTAAAGCTTCGTACTTCTGCCCATACTGCTCTAAGGTCTTAGCAGATAGCTTCTCATAATTCTCATAAGCCTTCTCCTTAGCCTTCTGCTTAATCTTCTTCTCTAACTTCTGTTTTCTTCGTTCTTCTTCTTTTCTCTGTCTTAACAACTCTTCTTTATGCTTTTCTTTCTCTAATTCCGCATTAGAATAATGACCACTCTGACAAGATGCCTTTAAAAATCCCATAAAATTATCAGGTTGAGCCTTTTTAGTATAGTCAATATCAGCCTTTAAATATTTCAAGCTGTGCTCTTTTAAGAGCTTAGCCAACTCTCTTTTATTAGCTTCTACCTGTTCTAAGCTAGGAAGTAGCTGAAATAGCTCTAAAACTTGTTGGGAATATATTTGCTCTTTATTTTTAACTTTCTTCTCTTCAATATTACTAATAGATTCATCATTTTTTCTTTCTAGCTTAAACTTAATATAAGCTATCCTTCTGCCTTTCTTTTCAGTTTTATAATCTAATATTATGTCAGTCTTTTCACTTATTTCTTCACAAGCCGGATTTAAGACTCTTCTTCTTAAACCTTTCATAGTAGAGTACTTATTTTCAGTATTAGTTATCTCTCTAAATTTTTCAATACTCATTTTAGGTATCTCTACTTTTTGATATTTTATAGCCAATTCATATAAAATTACTGAATACTGGCTAGATAGATTTTGAATTCTCATTAAATCTAAGTGAGTAAAATAATTTTGTTCTCTTAAGGCTTTAACTATGTTACCAATCAACATAAATTTATATTTTTTACCTTCTTTTTTGATTCTAGGCAACAAACTAAAGGCATCTTCCCAAGTACCATTCTTTTTATCAGTAATTTCTACCATTATTTTAATTAATCTTTTCATTTCATCTTCAATATAATTTAAATTTTTATTATTTGCTCCAGCTATATTATGAGCAATGTCATAATCAATTTCAAACCAATAAGTTTTATCCTCATCTATATCCTTATTTTTTAAAATTCCGAATTTAACCTCTTGTTGTGCTGTCTTTAAAAAAACATTATAAATTTTCCTTTGAGTAGCTGTTATAACTTCTGTTGTTTTTAATCCTATTAATTGATTGGGCTTATTTAATATCTCTCTTTTCATTATTCCCTCCGTTTTTTAAAAATTTACCTTAATATTAGTATATCATAATAACGGGACATTTTAAAATTAATCTGTACCGATATTTCCTTAATTTGTCCCTATATCCCCTTAATCTGTACCGATATTTCCTTAATTTGTCCCGTTATCTCCTTAATCTGTACCTTTATTTCTCTGCAAACCCTTGCTACAATAGGATTTATCCAACCCTAAAGATATATAAGATATAAAAGATATACAACAATAGCTATCCTCAGATAATCTCTAGCCTTATCTACTATTTTTAAATTAAAGTATTAAATAACCTATTTGTTGTTGTTAAACTATTAAATTAATAAAGAAAAACAGCCTCTAATTTCAGAAGCTGCTTATCTAACCTTAACTTTTTAATGAATTCTAAGTTCCTCATCTGTCTTTTTATCAATCATCATCTCAGGACTAATCTTAGCTTGCTCCTGAAAATCCTTAGTTGCTCGTGGATATCCAGCATAATCTACATCTAATACCTTAGCCAAAGTACTATCTATACAGACCAAATCTTTGCGATTAATTTGAGCTAAATCGGTCTTACCTAAGACATAGGTTGTTAATTTCATCTCTTCTACACAAGACTTTAAAAACTTAGCTAAATGCTTAGCTGCCTCATCTATATCTAAATCGTCCTTGAATTTACCAAGATAAAGTAGAATCTGTGGTGGTGGTTCATAAGGCAAAGCCTTAGACATTTGAGTCTGTAATAGTGCTATCAAAGCAATAGAACCAATATAAACAGCATCTGCACCCAATGCCATAGCTTTTAAGAAATGTCCTGGTGTAGTTAATCCTCCAGCAGCAATAACCGAAATACCCTCCTTTACACCCTTACTCTCTAAAAACTTAACTGCTCTTGATAAAGCAAATAAAGTTGGTAGACCTACATCATCTTCTAAAGTAGTAGGACCACCATGGGTTCCAGCCTCAGCACCATCAATCACTACATAATCAATTCCAGCTTGAATGGCTATCTCTAATTCTTGCTCTAGATAATGACTGGCACAGAATTTTAGTCCAACAGGAACATCATATTTGCCCTTTAATCCCTGTACAATCTTAATAAAATCTGATGGTTCATCCATTCCAGCTAAACGAGTATGGATGATAGCATTTTCACCAGGCTTTAAGTTTTTAGCTTTTCGTAAATCTTCTCCAATTTGATGTGAAGACATCCCCATCGGAGCTGCCGCCTGAGCACCTTGTCCTAATTGAATCTCTATAGCATCAAGTTCTTTTAACTGTTTATCATCATTCATCCACCCAGCTCGATTATATTGACCGATAAAATACTTAGCTGCCTCTCTTTCTTCAGCTACTAAAGGAGCTTCACCAGAGTTAGTTGCTGTACCTGCTAGACTAGCACCTTTAGCTAAAGCAATCTTTGCCTTTAAACTCAAAGCTCCCCCATAAGACATTCCAGTAATTAAGATAGGAATCTCTAATTTAAGAGGATTTTTAGCCTTGGGTCCAATCACCGTTGTAGTATTAATTTGAACCCCATCTTGAGTTGGTAGCTTGAAGATATGGACAGGATTTAATAAGAGCTTATTCCACTCAGATTGAATATTATAAGTTCCCAAAGGACGTTCAATAGGCTTTCCTGATTCTGCTCTCATTCCTGCTTCAATAATTGCCCTAGGACTGAGCTTGTTCATAATAGTAGCAAAGGAAAATAGGTTTTCTGTATATGGATCCTGCATCATCCGATTCATCATCTGATCTATCATGTTATTCATCATGCCCATCATCATTTTGTTTATCAATCTTTTAAACATTTACTCTCCTCCTTTCCAAGGCAGTTACTACTAATTTAGAAATTATTGTAGTTCTTCTGTAACTAATTCAGGCTCTTTTAGAGGTTTCTGCTCCCAACTAATAATCTCACTTTCAATTTCTTGTTGTGTCGCTACTGAAGTTTGATACCATCCTCTAGACTGCATAATATTAAAAAGCTTGGCATGAAATTTTTCTAAACTCCCACATAAAGTATGAAATATCTCACGCAGAGGTTTATTAGCTGCCTCCATTTCAGCACTAGTATAAGCTTTAATTATCTCTTCAACCATTAATAGCATATCTCTTGCCATCTCTTTATCTTTTAAATTCATCAATATCCCTCCTTAATGTTCTTTACCGTTGAAATCTCTAAGCTGATTTAATAAAGTCTGTAGGTGATTTTGAGATAATTTCTCTCCCTCTTTAAAGATGTTCTTTAATTCTTCATCTTGTACCTGTGATTGATAAATCTGATATTTTTTGATTGCTAATGAGTTATTATCCATTTGACTTTTAATATTCATTAATTCTTTTTGAGTTAGTTGCTCCATTAATCTCCCTCCTTTTACCTCTATTATCTCCAAGGAATTTAATTAGTATCTATTAAATTTATATTTTCAATAAAATAAGAGGAGATTCATCTCCTCTTATAATTTATCTAAATTTACTATTAATAACATTAAAAAGATAATAAATATTTGTTATCTTTATTATAACTCATTATCTATCAACTAAAGAACTCAATAGATTAGTAACTTCCACCTAATAATAACAGAATTAAGATTAAGAATATAACAAATACATAGTTATCATCATATCCTGCCATTTAAATCTCCTCCCTTTTTGCATTAATCACTATATTGTATGGAGATTATCCATAATCTGTTAATGTTTTTATTGCATTTAGAGGGCAAACCATATGGGTTACTGCTGATAAAATCTATAAATTTTAACTCTAAGCCCCCTTGTTTAAAGAAAAGAGATTATATATAATACTTGATAAAGAAAGGAGTAATTATATGCCTGAAAATAAACACAAAGACTATCAAGTCGAAGTTGAACGATTAGAATATACTAAAGACTATATAAATAAGGTCTTAGATGCCACAGCAGAGTATAAAAGCGAGTATAAGGCTGATATCAGAGAAGCTATGAAAGAGCTTGACTTTTTAGATAGTAGTCAGAGCTATATTAGAGTCTTAATCAACTCTAAATTCATAGACCAAGCCAATGAAAATTATGAGAATCTACTAAAGGTTAAAGACAAACCCTACTTTGCCAGAGTTGATTTTAAAAGTGCTGGTAAGCAAAACCCTGAACAGCTCTATATTGGTAAGACCTCTTTATATGAGATCGAAGCTGAACAACCTTTGATTATAGATTGGCGTGCTCCTATAGCTAGCATCTATTATGAAGGGAGAATCGGAGAGGTCAGCTATCAGACAGAGACAGGTGTTGAAAAAGGCGAAATGCTTTTAAAGCGACAATTTACCATCGAGGATGGGGAGCTAAAGGATATCTTTGATATCGATATCACTACCAATGATGCCTTCTTACAGGCTTCCTTAGATGTAAATGCCGATAATAGACTTAAGGATATAGCCTCTACCATTCAAGGGGAGCAGAATAGGGTTATCAGAGCTAAGATTGACCAGCCCTTAATTGTACAAGGGGTAGCAGGAAGTGGAAAGACCACTATCGCCCTACATAGGATAGCCTACCTAATCTATACCTATGAAGATAGCTTTGACCCTGATAACTTCATGATAATTACCCCCAATAAATTATTTATCGATTATATCTCTGATGTACTACCAGAGCTAGGTGTTGAGAATGTCCGCCAAAGTACCTTTATAGACTTTATGGAGGAGCTAATTGGAGAAAAACATGAGCTAATAGACCCTGACCAAAAGATTACTAAATTAATCGCTAGTGATGATCTCACTGATCAAGAGAAGGAGTTGATTGCTTGGTCAGCAGCCTTTAAGGGTTCTCTTGAATTTAAAGAGATGATAGATAGCTATCTAGTTGACCTTGGCAAGAGATATCTGCCTAGGATGGACTTTAGACTGGACAATCATATCCTCTTCTCTTATTGGGAGTTAAACGAAATCTTCTTAGAGCAGTTAAAGCACCTTCCCTTTGAAAAGAGGAAGGCTCAACTTAAAAAGAGCTTATCAAATCGCTTAAGGTGGAGAAAAGAGAAGATTTTAAAGGAGATTGAGGATAACTATAATGGGAAGATAAATGCTATCTGTTCTTCGATGGAGGAATCTGAAGATAGGAGATTTATCTTAATTAAATTGATGGATGAAAGAGATACCAAGCTTGAGGAGGTAGAGAAGAAATCTAAAACCTTGGTTAAGGATTACTTTCAAGCTTTTAAGAAAATCTCCCTCTTTGACCATTATACTAAGCTATTAAATAAGATTACCCTTTTAAAATATGCTACAGTCGAGATTTCAAAAGAGAAGTTAGAGTATCTCTCTAAATACTCTCAAGAACTTTTAAAAAAGAAGGAAGTTGAACTAGAGGATTATGCTCCTCTTGCCTATTTAAAGCATAAAATCTGGGGCTTTGATCAAGATATCAAAGTCAATAATGTAGTAATGGATGAAGCTCAAGATTATAGTCTCTTCCAGTTTTATGTCCTAAAAGAGATTCTTAATACCAATATGTTCACTATCTTAGGGGATATAGCCCAAGGAATCCATGCTTACAGAGGAACAAATGATTGGAATAAAGTAATGGAGGATGTCTTTGCTAAAGAAGAGATTAGCTATAGAACCCTAGAGCAGAGCTACAGAACAACTATAGAGGTGATGGACTTTGCCAATCAAGTAATCAAGAATATTAATGCTCCAAATTTAGTCCTAGCCAAACCTGTAATTAGGCGTGGTCAGAAGCCTCAACTAAGAAATTATAATCAAGTCAGCAATCTAACCAAGGATTTAACTAGTAAAATTGCTAAACTGAAAGAAGAGTATCAGTCAATTGCCCTAATCTGTAAAACAACCAAAGAGTGCCAACAGTTAAAAGAGAGCCTTGCTAAGCTTGGCAACCTTAAGGTAAAGCTGATTGATAATAAGGATGATAGTTATGCCGGAGGAGTAGTAATAGTTCCTTCCTACTTAGCAAAGGGACTAGAGTTTGATGTAGTAGTGATAGTCAATCTAGCTGAGAGTTATACAGAAAATGAACTTGATTTAAAACTCTTATACGTAGCTATGACTAGAAGTTTGCATCGCTTATATATCTATCAACAAACAGGAGCAATAAGTGTCTTAGATAAGATTGATAACGATTTTTATGAGACTCTTAATTAATTTATTGCTAACTAATATAAATATAAAAATCCACTTCTAGGAGTGGATTTTTTAGCTAACTATCAATATTTATAATAAATCATCAGCTACATGATAATTAGGATCTTCTATATTAACTTGGATAATACTCTCAGCATTCTTTAAAAGCATTTGACAGTCCTTACTAAGATGCCTTAAGATAATCTTCTTTCCTGCATTAAAGTATTTTTCAGTAATAGAATTGATTGCTTCAATAGCAGAGTGATCCATTACCTTAGAATTTTTAAAGTCAATAATAATATTATCTGGGTCATCTTTAATATCAAATAAATCTCTAAACTTTAATACAGACCCAAAGAATAGTACCCCATCTATCTCATAAATTTTAGAACCACAGTTGCTATTTACTTTATTAACCTCTATAGACTTTCCTTTCTTCCAAGCAAACATCAATGCTGATAAGATTACACCCACAATTACTGCTGTTGCTAAATCTGCAAATATTGTAATCAAGCTAACTGCTATTACCACTATAATATCCTCTTTAGGAACCTTATTCCCATATCTTAAGCTCTCCCATTTAAAGGTTCCTACTACTACCATAAACATAACTCCTACTAAGCCTGCAAGAGGAATAGCATTTACAAAACCTGATCCAAACATGATAAAGACCATTAGCCCTGATGCTGCTACTAAACCTGATAGCCTTGTTCTACCACCAGATTTGATGTTGATAATAGACTGACCTATCATAGCATCTCCGCCCATTCCACCAAAAAATCCATTGATAGTATTAGCTATTCCCTGGGCGATACACTCTTTATTAGTATGACCTCTAGTATCGGTCATTTCATCAATCACTCTTAGAGTAAGTACTGCTTCTGTCAATCCTACCAGCCCTCCAATTAGAGCATAAGGGAAGACAACCTTTAACATATCGATACTTATCTTCACTTGTGGTATATGAAACTTAGGTAAACTACCCTTTAACTCCATCCCAGCAAAGTCCTGTACAGTTCTTAAATGATAACCACTTTTATCTAAAGCTACTGCAATAATTGTCATTACTACAATTGCTACCAAGCTTGACGGAACTGCTTTAGTTAATTTAGGAACAAAATGAATAATCGCCATAGTAAAGGCGACAAATAACAGCATAATTGTCATATCTGATGTAGGTAGCCAAACCTTCTGTGCTATTTTAACACCATCAACCATAACTGTCTTATTGATCTTAAACTGTTCCCACTGTGCCAAAAACATCACTATCGATAAACCATTAAGAAAGCCAAGCATTACTGGATAAGGTATCATCCTTGCGTATTTTCCTAACTTAAATACCCCTATTAAGATCTGAATAACTCCCATTAGAACTACTGTAGCAAAGAGATACTCTAAACCATGTTGGGCGATTAGTGAAGCAAATACAACTGAAATTGCAGCTGTTGATGAGCTTATCATCCCTGGTCTTCCTGTAAAGATAGCTGCTACAAGCCCCATCATTACAGCAGTCTGTAAACTTAAAATTGGACTAACACCTGCCACAAAAGCAAAGGCTACCGACTCTGGAATCAATGCTAAAGCTACTGTCAAGCCAGATAAAACATCATCTTTAATCATCTGTCTACTCAAACTCTCTTTCATTCTTTGTACCATAAAGATATTTCCTCCTTATATTCTTATAAGCTTATATAAATTTTTTATATAATCATTTATAAAGTTCTTAATTTAAATTGTAAATCTTATTATATAAAATTGTTATCTGAGATTTAATTTATTTTTTTGTTATGTATCTACTAAAGCTTATAGACACGAAAGTAATTATAACATACATCATAATTATAGTAAAAGATTAAATAAATTTTAACTTATTAGTAGATTATTGATATATACTCTAGAATTCAATATATTCTTAGCTTGTTTTAAAGATATATATAATATAAAAAATCTCCATATTATAAAATACAAGATAAGTTTTATATTAAGTAAAGATCAATCGTTTACTATTCAAATCAAAAATAATCTTAGGAACTAAGGACAAATCTATATGCTAATAATCTATACATTAATAAAGAAAGGAGAGATCAGCAAAGCACAACCACCTTTGCCACCTCTCCTAAAACCACGCCCATTTCGCGACCCTATGCTTAAGAATCTACAACCTGTAAAACCAGCAGAACCCGGTATCTTCTTAAGCTACGTGTCGCTCAATCGGCTAAGATCAAACCACTTCTATTGACCAGCCACACTACAAGCCCATGGTTCCCTCATTCCCAGACAGGCTCGACAGAGCACCTCGCCAATAAGGAGCTATCTAAATGGGGGGAGGGAAGATTGAGGGACACCCTTTGGGGCGACAGGAAATCTCACAGCATTTCCCGTCTGTCCCCAGCTTGTAGTGTGGCTGGATAGTCTTGATTGCCCCTGCGACCTTCCATAAGAAAAGTCAGAGCAAACTTACAGAAATTCTCTGCCTTCTAAGTAGGATTAATCTCCCATAAAAACCCCAGCCCCTAAGTTGAATTTTTATTTTAGTATGATATGATTAAATCAAGTTGTTTAAAAATTAACTTTTAAGCAATTATTATCCTGAGATATATTTCCTTAAGTTTATATTAAAATTCTTAAGAGGGTGACTGTTTTGAAGAAGGTTAGTATTTTAGTTTTTTCATTTATGTTAATTATTGTTTATGTTTATAATGCTTATGCTCAAAATAACAATATAACTATTAAATAGCAAAAAGAATATCAGCTAGAAACAGGTAGACCTATTAATATTGCATATGATGCTATAGTTTTAGATGATGGTTATTTGATAACTGGAATGTCTGGATCTGAAAATGGAAAAGGTAATATTTTTTTATTGAAAGTCAATCAAACAGGAGAGAAATTATGGAGTAAATTATATAATGCTAAGAAAAATCAGATAGCTACATCAATTATTTCTAATAACAATCAATATATTGTCGGTGGTTTTACTAGCGATAATTTACTGATCAATAAAGAAAGCCAATCTTACTTAATGATGGTTGATGATTCTGGAAATAAAGTTTCGGAAAAAACAATAAATTTAAAAAAT
>NZ_LWDV01000003.1 GCF_001693735.1 Orenia metallireducens | reverse complement strand
TTGTGGGTTATAAGAAGATAATAAATCTTGAAATTTTTCTGTAAATGTATTAAATGCTAACTCTAGTTTACTGATATTTTGATCAGTTTTATTCTTTGGATTATTTGATTTTTTTGAACTATTTCGTTTTTGTCTTAATTTATTTAATCTTTCTTGCAATCTAATCTTTTCTTCTGTAGCTAATTTTTCAGTCTGTAAAATCTTATTGATGTTATTAATCTGCTCTTCAGTTGATAAATTATCTTTTTTTACTATCTGATCAAACATTTTGAGTCTAGTATCAGCAATCTGTCCTTGTAACCTAATCCACTCATCACTATATTTTTTAACCCCTTTAAGTTGGTTTTGTAACCTTTTTCTATGTTCTTTTAAATCTATTTGACCAAGCTTTAAAAGGAAATTATAGCGATTAGACGCAAGTCTCTTTTCTTCTTCTGCCTGTTGACGTTTAAGATTTAAAATCTCTTCTTCAATAGCCTTCTTTTGATCAGCTGTAATAGCATAATATTTGACTTCTTCTTGAAGAAGTTTAATCTTTTCAGCAGTTGATAATTGTTGCTTAGATACATCTTCTTCATATTGATCTAATACTTCATTAAATAACTGTTTTTTAAGTTCATAAATTCTTACATTTGCTTCTCTTTCTTGTTCTTCATTTTCTGCAAGTTCATCTCTAATTTTTTGTAACCCTACAATCTGCTCTCTAGTGTTTAACTCTCCCATATCGACTTTATAATCAAAATTACTTAAAGCATCATCAAAAGCTCCTCCAACAGTATCTCCTAATTTAGAAAATACTAATTTCTTCATTTCTTCAGTTAAACCATAATTAAAACTTTCAGCGATTTCTTTACCTTTTGCTTCAATATCTGGTTTAGCCTCTTCTGCTCCTTTATCTGCTGCATGGGCTATTTCACTGCCAAAAGATTTTTGAACAAGATCCTTTGCTTTAGAAAATGTATCTTTAAAACCTGAGGTTATGGCTGTTGTTATTTCTTCGCCGCCTGTATTAAAAGAATCTCTAATCTGTGCTAACCCATCTTTAAAATCACCTTTTAGTAACTTCCACAGTCCCCCCATCATACCAGCAACTTCTTTAATCATTGCTTTTGTAACATCTCGTAGTCCTAAGAAGTTACCTTTCCAAGCTGCAGCAAAGGCTATAACAGCAGCAATAACCCAACCGATTGGTGTTGTCATTCCTCCAATAGCTACTGTAGTAGTACTCAACCAACTCCACACAGCACTTAATACAGGTATTAAGTTACCTATTGCCCCAACCATAACACCTATGATTGTAATCACTGGACCAAGTACAGTAACTAGACCACCAAATATCAATAGAGTTTTTTTAACTACTGGAGATAATCCTCCAAACCATTTAGTTAGATTAGTTAATTTCTTAATAATTTTAGTTGCCATTGGGAGCATTTCTTTTCCCATAACCTCAGCTGTATTTCTAAGTTCCCCTTTGAACCTTTTTAGCACATTAGCAAAATTTCCACTTGTGCGGCTAGCATCACCTTGAGCATCTTTAGTTGAATTAACAATGATACTATATCTTGCTAAAACCTTCTGTTGATCTGTTAGCTCTGCTCCAACCTCTGCAATTCCTTGTTTATAGGCCTCTGATTTTAACCTAGACTCATTAATTATAATCCCGTATTTCTTTACAGTTTCATGATTACCAACTAAAGCAGAATTAAAATCATCTATAACTTTAGAATCAGCTTTATTTTTAAAACTAGCAACATCAACACCTAGCTGCACTAAATTCTGAGATAATCGAGCAGCTTGGTCCCTAGCAAAACCCAAAGGAACAAAAGTATCTTGTAATCCTGATGCAAACTCTTTAATTTGGGTTCTAGATCTTCCTATATCATCAGCATATTGATTTGCCCATACATTAACACTTTTAGATATCTCACCAAAGACTTGATCAAACTGTCCTTGTGTCTCCTGAGCATCAGAGGCCGCCTTTATCATCAGTCCGCCTAAAGCAGAAAGGGGAGCGGTTAAAGTCATCGACATAGTAGTCCCTACATTGGTTGCCATTCCTCCAAGCTTAGTTAATGATTTTTGAATACTCTTCTCATTAGTTTTAATCTCTGTTTTAACTTGTTTAAAACCTTTTTGTAATTTAGAGTATTTCAAACCCATTTCAGCCCAGACTGTTCCTAAATTACCAAAACCCATACTTCACCCCCTCCCCTCTTTACTTTTTAAATCTTGGATCAGTCATAAAGTTCATCATGTTTTGCCCTTTTAGACTAGTGCTTTTTTTCTTTCCAGAGTTAGGGATATCTTTAGAAGCTTCTTGCATAGTCTGATTTTTTAATTGCATCCAAAAGACAGCTGCTGCTTCATCAAAACAATAAGCATCATATCCATTCTTTAAACCTATCAATTCTGATGGTCTTACACCCCAAGTTTTAGCTGTTAGAGTTAGACTTGACATCTTCTCCTTGTTCTTCACGAAAAGGTTTTAAAGCATCAATACCACTTTGAGTATAGTTAAATATTGCAATAACTTGATCATCATTGATATATTCTTCAACATCTTCATAAGCAGGCTCTACTAAAGAAGCAGCAGCAACACAATAAAACAATTCAATAGATTGCTTAAAAGCTTCTGGGTCATCGGCAAGATCAGACTCATTGCTATTACCTTCAAACATATCTTTAGCAACTCCCAAAAGAGAGTTAGGTATCTGTCCATCTTTAACCATTTTTAATAATGAAGGCTTTTTCAATCTTGCTACAAAGGGCTTACCTGGTTTAAAACCTGGTAATGGTACTATTTCTCCCCCTGCAATCTCTTTAATTTCCTCAACCGTTGTTACTTTTAATTCTGACATTAAAATCACTCCTTAAAATTTAATGTAATAAAATAAAAAAGCACCCACTTAGGTGCTTGATAATTAGTTATTTATTTTTAGTTATTAAGTAGGTAGATCAGGCACTTGTTCCCACTGCATTACTGATAAATTTTGAACCCTGTTCTCTCTAGCTTTTAAAGTGAACTCTGGTGTTAAAAACTCTTGATCTGATGCTGTGAGGTTAGGAATAGATCCCTTACAATAAGGAAAGGTAAATCTAATATAACCTAGCTTAGAACTTTTAGATTGTGATCCCTGCTCATACAAGGATACATATAGCTCAGCTTTAAAAGGAACTTTCTCTGATTGTTGTTGTTTCATTGTTGGAGCTTTGTATCCAACTGCATTACCTGAAGCATCAAAAATAATTTCTCCATTTCCGGCAATAGCTCTAACTTCATCAGGTCTTAATTCTGCATTAGTAAAAGTTAAATTCAATCCAGTTAAAACATCTTCATCTTCAATAGTAGCAATAATATTATCACCCCCTCTAAGCTCTGCCTTATTACCCTCTGTAATCTGTGGCTCAATACTAGCTTCCTGAGGAACATCAATTGCAAAAGTATCTGCTGATGGATTAGGTGAACCATCAACATTTAAAGGGGTTATATCTAATCTTTTACATCCATATAAAACCCCTGCTGTTTCTTGTACTGGCATAATAGAACCTCCTTTTTAATTTTATAATTGTGGCTCTCTTTCTTTTTTAATTCTAATTATTGCTTGATCTCCTAATGTTCCTCCTATGAGAGTTACATTAAAGACATCAATATACATATTATCTTTATTTGTATGATCTCCAATAGAAAATACATCACCTGTTAAGGACCCTGCTGGTACTGTAACTGTATGAGTGGTATTAGTCCCATCTAGTCGACTACAAGTAATATCAAAAGTAGATTCTGCTAGAAAATCGTTGCTCAAAACTAATTCAAAATAAGCCTTCCCATAACTACTTATATCAATAGTATTTAGATTAGTTCTTTCCACTATATCTATTTCAGTAACATCAAGCTGCTCTAAATCAATAACGGGAGTCATAACATATTCAGGTTCAAGAGCAATTCCAAGATAGTCTAAAAGATCTTTAAAATCTTCTGTAACTCTTATATCATTATCAGCTAGGAATTGACTACCACCCACAGCATCAAATAAGGCTCTTGTAAGTGGAGTTAGACCAGTATAAAAAAGTCTATTACTAACTATTCTTTGACTGGTCATTTTCATAGCTGGAACTAGTTTCTCAGAATCTTCATAATTATCTAATTGTCCAATTCTAGCCTTGTTATTACTTAATCCTGTATTAACTTGTAACATAGACTCTTGCAATACCCTCTTTTGTTCTCCTAAACTATCAGAAATAGCTATAAAATCATCCTCTAAAAGCATCTAATCACCCCTTTATTCCTGGTATTCTAAAATCGACTCTTCTACAAATTGCTTTTAAATCTTCATCCCAAAATATTTTAAGATGATTAACATATTCAATCAAAAACTCCTCACCTAAATCAGTGGTTAACAACTGATTAGAGAGGAGTTTTTTAACCTCTTTCATGGCTTTATCTAGTTTATGAGCTTGACCTTTCTCAAAATAAAGCCATATATTTAATTCTAAAAATCTTCCTTTATGATTAATTTTACTATTAGATTCACTATTTAAAGCAAATACGCCATAAGGTTTAGGTGTTTTATCATTAGCTGAATATACTTGAAACCATTCATTAATTTGTATCGATTTGTTACTTAAATGTTGATAAATTGCTTGCCACATTACTTATTCACCAACTTTTTAATATCATTAAAGAAATTGTCTTCTAAAGCCTTTAAGGTTGGCTCTAATACAGAGTACCTGCCTTGGTTGGCTAACTCTAAATGAACACCATATTCCATGGTATGAGCTAACCTAATTAATACTTCATTTCTATTAACAGCAGAACTTCCTTGAAGACCTTGACGAGCATGACCAGTCTGATCTACCCAATTAGCATCTTGTTTAGCTTTGTTTTCTGCTTTCATAGCATAGTGATCTCCTAGTGTTTTAGCGGCCTCTTCTTTTTCTTTAATGAATCTTCTTAAGTTTTTGAGAACTTTATCTGTCCCTTCCATTAAACCACCTCAACCTTACATTGATAACTCACAATTTCACCTTTATATTTAATAGGAGTTACATCTACAACTTTATAACCTTCAAATTCATCACTTATCTTAATGTCAGCTTCATAATCTGCTAACATACCATAAGTTTTCTTCTTAACCTCTCCACCTTCAGTAGTCTTAGTGCTTAATTTAGGATTATTAAGAAAGATTCTAACTATCTGGGTAGGTAGATCAATAGGTCCTTCATCATATCCACCAGCCTTATTTTTTATCTTATCAGTCCTTGTAATGATAACCTCAGTAGGGTTAATAGCTATGCTATCTTTAGCCATCTTTCTTCTTAAAGCTAAATTCAACATTATAACACCTCCGGAGACTTCACTTTAAGAACAAAGCTGCCTAATTGATTAGATTCATTTTCTTTCTTATAATCATTTGATAATTTTTTATACATATCTACCATATCTTTAGCAGAATTAAGAGCTGTTTTAAGATTAAGCAGTGTATAGCTTTCTTGACCAGTATCTATGCTCTGATAATATCCTATCTCTCTTTGCAACATACCAGCTTTAAGAATCCACCCTTTATATGCTGCTTGATAAATATTGGAACTTTCTATAATCAAATCATCAATTTCTTCCTCTTCAAATCTAGTATCAGAAGCAGAATCGCCAGTTATCTTCTCATCAAGTAACTGGCGTAGTTTCTTCCTTACCTTATCTGTTACTTCCATCTATATCACAACCTTATTATTAAGATTGACCAGGCAAAGTAATCTCCTGTACATTCTCCTCAACTGCAGCAAAGACTCCTCTCCAGAAATCTCCTACTATTTGAGATTCAACTAGTCTAGTTTTATCTCCCATAGTAGAATCAACCACCAATCTTTGCTTGATTAACTCTTTAAATCCACGTTTAGGTCTAATTAAGTAAGCTTTTCCTTCTGGTACTCCTGGATAAGCTATTGTTCTTTTACCAACATTGACTTCCCATCCATCATAATAAATAATATCAGAGATTCCACTAACCGCTTTATATGGAGTAGCTTGAATATTCATAGCACTCATACCATCTTCAATATCTTCTTTATTAGCTGAGTTAGCTAATAATATAGTTCCTGGTCTACCTGCTTTACGGGAATCAGTTAATCCCTGTTTCAATGTCTGTCTCATTGATAGATAAAAATGAGCACCAGTAGAACTAGCTAATACTTTTCCTTTCTCATCTACATAAACAGGAGCAGTTTTATTTGCTGCTTGATAATTAAATTGAAAAATAGGAGCCAAGTGTAAATGATTTAAGATAGCATTATGCCCTTCTCCAAAAGCTTTATTTATGATCTCTAAGTTAAAGGTTTGATTAAATAATTCCATCTCCTTAGTATATTCAAATCCAGCAGCATAACCTTTAATCTTAGCAATAGGTCCTGATTCTGCATTTAAAGATCCAAACTTAACCTCTTCTCCTTCCATATGTTCAAAAAAGATTACTGATCCATGTTGAGCCCATTTAGCCTCAAATTCTTTAGGGAAGTTAGAGTCTTCTAAAGTATCATAAATAGGACCATATAAAGTAGGAACTTGCTCTCTTCCTAACTCCACATCAAGAACAATCTTCTCTAATAACTCTTGTCTAGCGGTTTCACTAGTCATCATCTCACCAATAGGAGCACCCAAAGCTAAAGTCTCCATCTCTCCTGCCACAATATTTTTTTCAGCATAATAAGTCTGTCC
Source organism: Orenia metallireducens (assembly GCF_001693735.1). Classification (GTDB taxonomy): domain Bacteria; phylum Bacillota; class Halanaerobiia; order Halobacteroidales; family Halobacteroidaceae; genus Orenia; species Orenia metallireducens. The sequence continues at coordinate 38,160 of NZ_LWDV01000003.1, read as the reverse complement.
ATCTAATCTAAACGGGACTTGCTCACTAATATCTCTTTTTCTTCTTTCTTCTAATCTAGTTTCTATACTGTGTATTCTTGCCATCTATATATTACCTCCTCAAATTTACTCACTAATAACATTAGCAGCTCTTAAAGCAGCTAATAGCTCATTAAGTTTAGTTTTTAATTCATCATCATTAGTATCTGCTGACATATCTGTAACAATGTCATCTATTGCACTAGCCTTAACAATTGGGTTAGCTTGAGCAGATAGCTTAAAACTAATCACACCATTAGCATCTTTAGGTTCTGTAACTGTACCTACATATCGATTACCTGTTGCAGTCTCAGTAATCTTCTTAGTAGAGCTATTCCAAAATAATGGAGTACCAACAGTATACTCTTGAGACTCATTAGTTTGATTTGTCTCATATTCAGCTTCCTCAATATTTAAAATAACATAATCTGTCTCTCCTGCTTCAGTAGTAACACTTTGCATAGCGGCCCCAAACCATCCATCTAACAAATAAAAGTTGTGTGCCTTAATTGTAGTTTCTGCTGGAACTGTTACCCTTATTGACTTTCCATCACTTATTTTCGCCCTACTTTGATTATATTTTTTAGTAGGAATAGGTCTTATCTCTTGTACCATTATTTATATATACCCCCTTGAATTTATAGTTTAAAATAAAAAAAAGAACCCCTGAGGTTCTTAAATTCCAACTCTTTTTCTTTTTACACTAGAATAAGTTCTTTTCTTATTAGAAACACCATTATCCATCTCACCTGCTACAATTTTACCAGCTGGCTTATCAATATGAGCATTGCCTACAACAGCTTTAAATACTTCATCCTCTAAGATTTTATCTATTTCAGCAGCAATAATTTTCTTATCTGCTCCTGCTTCTACTTTTAACATCTTTTTAGCTAAGGCTTGAGCTTGCTCACCAGCTACCTTTTCCTCAACAACTTCATCAATAACTTGTTCCTGATTCTCTTCTTGATCGGCGTCATATACCTCTTTCATCTTTTCAGCTTTTTTAATTGCTTTATCTAAATCCTCTTGACTATCTAGACCTAAAGCTTGAACCAATTTCTCTGCTTTTTTAGCAGTTTCTTTATTTTGTTTAGCTTCTTCTAACTGCTCAGATGCAATAATTTGTAGCACTTGTTCATCAGTAAAACCAATCTCACTAACAACAGTCTTTAAATCTACTTCTTTTTTAGCAATTTTACTTCTCAAATTAGCTAATATCTCATTTAAATCCATTTCTTTTCCTCCTCCATTGTTAATTTCACTAGCCCAAACTAGTCTGGTATCCATTCCAGGGCGACCTTTTGGGGTCCAGTCTATAGAATATAAGTTAAATCCTACAATATCAGAAGTTCCATCACCTTTATAAATTGGCTCACCATAAATTGAAACTTCTTTTATTCGTCTTGCCCTAATCCATCTTTTAAGTTTGGCTTCAGCTTCATCTACCAATCCATAAACTTTAGCAATAGTCTTGCCACCTGCTCTATATATTTCAGCAGCTAACCAATGAGTAGTTATTTCAGGGAACTCATAAGGTAAATCCTCTGGTCTTTGGTGTCCAGCAAATCCATTTGGTAACCCTTTATTAACTTTATTAACTACATCTTCAATAGCCATTGCAGTATAGTAACCATAATTCCCTTCCCCTTCAGGTATCTCTACACAAACATAACAAGGGTCTTCCCCTTCTAGTTGTTGAGCTACTTCTTCGGCTTCATTAGAAGGAAAAGGGATCTTATCTCTGGCAATTTCACTTTTCATCTCCCCTATAATTCTTCTTATCTTATCTCCCACTATTTCACCCCCTTAATAAACTAAATATAAAAATATCTTATTTAGTCTCTTGGTCAAATATAGCTTGAATTCTCTTTAATAACCAGATTCCTAATTCCAAAGAGATAATTAATGGTTGCATAAACCATCTGTATTTCCAAGGTAATTTCTTATATGGTGTAGTCCATATATTTGTCTCTTTATCCATATCAATACCCTCCTAAAATGCTTCATAATAGTTTTCCTTCCACTCATCAAGGTAATCGACTGATTCGCCCTCAGACCACCTTTTCAAATCATTAATAAACTCTTCTCTCTCAATAAGTACAGCCACCAAATAGCATAGACAATTAGGATGAGGCATAACAGGTTCTTTTCCCCGTGGATATACTCCAACTCCTAGACCATGAGCATCAGTTTCAGCCAGTACATCACAAATATCAGTAATAGGATGACTATCTGATAATATCCATTGTACCCCCTTATATCCAGGAGTTCTTTGCCCTCTCTTGATAGTAGCTTCAGTAAAAGCAGTAGTATATTCTGTTCTAATTAATCTTAAAGCTTCATAACATATATCCTTAGGAATCCTTTTTTTCATTCTAACCATCATATTAGGATAGTACTCAGCTAATGTTTTGCTACCTTTCCTTACATACTTTTCTAAATCTCTAGCAACTTCTATACTGTCTCGACCAGTAGCAAGTCCAACTTCAATGAAATCTATAACAGTATCCTCTATCTTAGGACCTTTACTCCAAATAGTTTCACTAATAGTCATCCCATTTTCAGTAACTCTATTCCAAAAACTTAATACAGCTTCTCTGTTAATTGCTATCATCGAACTTCTAGCACCTGATAAGCTTAAAGCCCTAGTTTCTCTAATTGCATCTAGAAAATAATTCTCTGCTGCACTTCCTCCAAAATCAAAAGATTGCTGTATTCCTTTTTCCATTAGTGATTCAGTCGCTTTATTGATTTTAAATATTTCTTCTTGCAGTTGCTCTTGAACTACTTTTAATATAGCTTTTTTAGTTGCTGATTCTTCTTCGGCTAATCTTTCTGCTACACTATCAATACTTTTTTCATATATTTCTCTTAAGGCCTTCTCGTGCAATGCCCTCAATTTAAGAAAACTACTCCTAGATTTTAATACATCTCTAATAAACCTCTTATCTCCTAAAGACTTAATCAACTCAATATTTTGTTTAATTTGTCGACCATGCCTACTCATCATTATTACCTTCTACCTGACTTAATACTTCATCAATTAATTTTTGTTCTTCATCTGCTAGATCTGCATCTCCTAATCTATCACTAAGTAATCTACTATTGATTATCTTATCTCTTTCTCCTGGTATCTCTGGGTCATCAGTAATATAATCTGACATAGTGTCTATATAATTAGATAAGAAACTAACAGCTGCTTCATGGCTCAATAAATCATTATTATAAGCCATCACTAAAGCTTCAACTATGGTCTTAATTTCTGTAGCTATATCCTTAGTATCTCTTGGATCTATCTCATCCCAGAGTATAGTAGTTTGATGAGTACTGTATTTCTTACCTGAGCTAATACTTAACATAGCTAATACTATTCTAGCTACTAGCTGCCAACTGTCTTCAAACTGCTCTCTTTTCCTACTTACTCTACGAATAAGAATAGGCATCTGCTCTTTAACACTAGCATTAGAGCTCTTAATATGAGTACCAAAAGCAAATTCAGGAGTCTCACTTACTGATATAATACAGTAGAATAAGAATTTTAGTAAGACTTCTGCTGAACCAATAGCACTTTGAACCTCGATGAATTCTGCATCTTCTGCTTCCCTTTTATCATTTCCAGCTTGAAGGAATAATAGCTCATGACCATCTAAATCTACAGCTCCACCTTCTCTAGCAAACTTAGCTGGGTCATCTATTCCAAAATTATTCTTTAGGAAAGCAGCTACATCCGCAACCTTAAGTTTAAGTCTAGGAGTAGAGTGCATTTTAGAACCTTTAATAGCATGCTCCATGACATCATGGTAAGCCTTAATAAATGGCTCAATAGCCTCTAAATCACTCTTACCATTTAGCATATACTCATCTTTCTCATTATAGAAAGTAACTATAGGTATAAAGCCCCACTTATTCGTTTCCTCTCCTGCCTCTATCTCTTCTGGTTTATCACCATCTATTTCAGTTATAATCTTATCAGCACTAATTATCTGAGTAACAGTACACCTCTTCTTAGCATTTCTTGCACTTTTCCACTCGTGAACGCTCTCTAAAGTGTACTCTGTAACTTTACCAGTCAAAGGGTGCCTTTTAACATTAGTCACTTGTTCTGGAGGGATGATATTAAATTTAATTTCAACTTTCTTTTCTGGATACAATATATCATTAACTTCTTCTCGAGTTATCCAAACATAACACTTTCCATCACGAAGAGCATTACGATGAACCCTCTGCATCTTAGAAGCATTATTATTAAAGAAGTCTTTCAATTCTGTTTGAGCTGATTCATCTTCTGCCCTAAACCAAGGAACACCCATAAATCCTACCGGAGTATTGATTATCGGCTTACAAAAAGCAGCACCTAGTTTATATTTATCATTAGTATTATTGTACAACTCTCTAGCTAACTGATAGTCAACTTCTGAACTATCAACCTTATATGGTCTACTAATCAATCCAGTTAATATACCAGGAAAGTAATTTCTTAACTTAGATATCTCACCTACTACTTTTTTAGTCCATTTAAACAACTATTATCACCTCCTTAGTATACCTTGGCTCCCTGTAATAATGCTACAGCTGATGGATCTTGTTCTATTGGCTCTTCAACATTCCAATAATCACTTAATCCATACATAGAAGCATCTAAAGCATGATTATTTCTGTCCTCTGGTTGAGGCAATGGATTCCCATGCCTGTCCTCCTTCCATTTATGAACTTGTAATTCTCTTTTATAGTTAACACATTTGACATCAAGGACAATTTTAATACCTTGCATCCATCTATATCTAGTTTTAATTGAACCGGGTCCTTTGGTTGCTCCTCTAGCATTTACACCATTGTCTCTTAAGTGCTCTATCGATTTAGGCTCTGCACTTTCACAAATAACTTCTTCTTCGCCTACCATATCTATAGTTTTCTTAGCAAGTTCACGATCTAATAAGCCAGATTGATATATCTCGTCAAACACATAAAGAGTTCTACTAGACTTATCAAAATATTGTTTAAGTACTGCTGCGGGGTCGTTGGAGAAACCAAAGTCTAATCCATGACAACTTCTATCCAACTTGTCGACCATATCAGAAAGGTCTCTAACTTCCCAATTTTTAAAGATGATATTACCAAGAACTCCCCAATTACCATTGATGTATACATCAAGATAATAAGGATCATCTTCATCTAACAATCTTTCAATATCATCTTCAGTTAAAAAGTCATTATCTTTATAAGTGGTTTTGAGAATACTCAATCTATCATCTAGGTATTCTTGCTTATTATCTTCCCAACTATGAAAATACTTTCTATATATCCAGTGAGATTTAATTATCGGGTTAAACGACAAAATCAGGCGCTTCTTTACACTGGCCTGACCTCTTAAACGTTTATTTAACTGTTTAATATCTGCCTCTTCGAACTCTGTAGCTTCTTCACACCATATATCGGTTATAACTCCCTTTTGAGGAGTGATTGATTTAACTCTTTCTCTATCATCCAAACCACCAAAAAGTATTTGATAACCATTAGGAAATGTTATAACAAAGTCTGATTTATTTATATTTACATATTCATATAACCCAAACCTAATTATAGCTTTAATTATTTCATTCCAAACTGATTTCTTACAGTCTCTTTGTACTTTTCTTAATACGAGGTAGTTATGGCCGCCCTCAGCCATATCCTTGACTGCTCTCTGGGCTAAGAAATAACTCTTACCAGAAGAACTACCTCCGTAAAATAATTGAGTAGCTCTATAATTATCTAAATGAGGAATATAAACTGGATTAAAAACTTCTTTCTTTATCTTTAGATTGATTTTAGGCATATTATCACCTAATCTTCCAATGTTACTTCTATTTCTATAGTATCTGTCGGCATTTCATTGTTCTGGATCTTATGTTTAAGGCTTAATAATCTAGCTTTCCTACCCTGAACTCTAGTCAAGGCATCTTCTATGCCTTGTATTTGACTTAATGTAGCTAATACTTTTTCCTCTTGTTCACTGACAACTACAGAAGGTATTTGTTTGTCCTTTGAAGGTTTGCTCTTGACTACCTTTTGGACTGTCGTATAATCTACTTCCGCTAAATCAGCTATTCTTTTCATCATTTTGTACTCTCTGAAAGTAGTTAATTTAATCTCTTCGTCTATTTGGACTGAGAGATCGGTATCTATACTATTATATTTCTTTTGCTCTTTCTCGCTTAAACAATCCAACCAGATAGTTTCATACTCTCCAGTAGTAACAGCATTCTTATTCTTTTCTGGAGCAGAGCCTCCAGAATTTCCTTTTGCATTTTGATTCCCTTTCATTTTAGAAGGCGAGCCATTATGTTTACTTATTCTACACCTGCCATTCACTGCTGGGCTTTTCTTGCATGGTGTTCCTGCTCTAGTCTTGACACCACAAATTGGTCGACCTTTCTCAAGTGCTGTTTCAACTACTTCATGAATGTAGTCATCATCCCAATTACGACTAATCTTAATCTTTAACTTCATTTCCTCATAATCTTTTTGAGAATAATTCACATATACGACTCACCTCCCTTAAATAGAGAAAAACACCAAATAGGTGCTTTTATGAATAATTATAATGTTATTTTGTATAAATATTCGGTAATTCAAGTTTATATATGCATAAAGTCTAAATTTACAGTATAATCCTGTTATTATTTCGCAAAATACATGGATTGCGAAATAATTGTAATTTTACTTTAGTCTGTTAAAGTATCATAGCTGTGTTTGTTTTTGAATCTTATCGCATCTCTAATACACTCTCTCAGTCCTACACACACCACAATAGCAGGCCCGAGCAAAAATAATATATTGATCATAATTTATCACCCCAAATAAAAAAGACACCCGAATTAACGAGTGCCTTTACGCTATTTAAATTAATCATTTAAATCCAAATGGTTCTTTAATGATTTTTGTAATAGCTGAGAAAAGTTGACGTGTGCCTTTTCAGCTTCTTTATTCAACCATGACGGAATTGTTAAAGTCTTCTTTACTGCTTTATTATCATATTCTTTTATAATTTCTTTTAAATTAGCTTTGACAATTATTAGTGTTTGGTTGCTTTCTAATTTTATATTTTCTATTTTTTTAGCTTCAGGTATTTTTTCTCCATCTTCATATAAATCAAACAAGCATAATTTTAATGCATCTTCTGCCATAAGATAAGCTTCTTCTAAATCTTCTCCAAAGGTTATAATCTCTTCAAAATCAGGAAATTTAACATTATAATCATCTTCATCAAACTTTGTGACTATAGCAGGGAATATATATATATTCTTATCCAATTCAAAACCCCCTTTTGCTTACTTATTATATATTTATCTTAAATGGTCGGGGCTATTTAAGCCCCAACTGTTTAAGTATTGAATTCAGCGTTCCTTTTGGTATTTCTTTTTTACCGTGATACGGTATAATTGCTGGTTTAGGAAAGTCTTTATGTATTAATTTAATATGTGAGCCTTTTTGACTCTTGATTTCCCAACCATTTTTTAATGCTAGTTTCAGCATTTCTTTTGAGTTCATCACATCCCCCCTTTCTTAATTATATTATATCATACGTATTATACGTATTCAAGTCTTTTTTAAAGTTTTTTGAATTAAAAAACACCCAGCTTCTGCCGAGTGCTAAGGAGGAAAAGTTTTAACTATCTATATCAATCTGCAATCATCGAATTCAAGAGCAGTGCTTCAAAAGAGCCTTCTGCTCTATTATAAATTCTATCATAAAAATGTATGTTTGTTATGGGTTGAAAGTGGGTTAATTGTGGGGTGATTGTGGGTTATACCATCAATTCAGTCTTTTCAATTAACCAATCTAATTTTATTCTTTTTCTTTCCTTGACATAATCTTCCGAGTAAGACACCACTAAAGCTATATCCCTAACTGTATATTTCTTTTCTTCATTATAAAACATCTTTAGGATCTTATAATCTTTTTGGTCTAACATAACTAAGTAAGAATCTAATATCATTTTTATGTATTTTAATTTTCGATACCTCCTCTTAGCTCTCGACCTATCTATTTGAAATTTATCAACTATATCTAGCCCTTTTCCTCCACTCCCAATCCCTTTGCTGGAGTAGTCAGTTCCTGATATAGCTGGCATTTCATCTATTTTTGCTTTCTGACAGTTTATCATCCCTTCCAGCTTAGAAAATCTTTGACCTTCATTATTAGTGTACTGTGTAAAGTACATCTTTAAATAATTTTCAAACTGTCTTCTTTCTTCTCTAGTCACTTCTTTTCTCTCTATCTTCTCAGCTGCCATCATTTGCATACCCCCTTGTTATTTACAATGTCCCAATAAGCTGTTTTATGATTATTTAATAAGTAATCAGATTCGACTACTCTATACAAACTGTCTAATTTTCCACCCTTGCCGCAACCACAGTTCCATTTGCCTGTACTGATATCAATCCTAGCCCTCTTGGTATCACAATAAGGACAAATTGCTATAACTTCTATACGTAATCTAATTCCTTGTAAAGCACAAACCCTTTTAGCTATCCCCAGATTACTCATCATTGCTCCTCTCTCTGATGAACTTCTCTCAATGCTGCTGATATTCAGAGAAGGCCATCAGATTAATATTAGATAACCCCTTTTACATGATGTTTCTCTTTGAATGATTGCCACCCGATAGTATGGGTTTCTGAATGATGTTCTCTACATAATGCTATCTTTCTATGACTACTATCATCTAACTTATCTCTGTTATTTCCCATTCCTATTGTATCAACATGATGTACCTCTGCATGCTTACCACATATAGCACATACCTTATTTTTAATGCACAATCTCAGATAACTTTCTATGTTATCAAATGAGCTTTTAGGATTATCACTTAACCTTATACCGTGTTGGAAAGCAAAATCTATAAGAAACTCTATAAATTCACTTGCAATCTCCTTGCTACAATTGCTCAGACTAAACATTTCAGATGTCTCATAATCATCATTCATTATTATAGCTTTCTTCATAGTTTCTTTTAAACTCTCTACCCCTTGACCTGTCTCTTGATTAAAGTCATTAAGTATAGCATATATCTTCTTTCTCTGCTCTACTGTAATCTGATTAAGTCTTTCCTTTTGCTCGTCTGCATTTATATCTAAGCTAATCTTCAGAGGTTTATCCATAAAATTATAAATATACTGCATAACCTCTTTTACATTCTCATCATTAATAGCCAAAGTCATCTTCATGCCTTTTTTAAGAGTCTTGATATTATCTATTTCTGCTGGAAATTCCACATTATCCCCTCCAAGTCATATAAATATAAACTAAGACTAATATATCCCCTATGATTTCTACTAAAATCTTTAATAATGTAAAAGGCATAGCTTTAATTATAGAAGTAAATGATATTCTCTTTGTATGTGCATTACATATAGCTTTTAATGTCAAATAAGAAGTCTTGGAAATATCATAAGCTGCAAAACCGACTAATATCCCTGCTATAAGACTTTTCATTCTACCACCCTCTCTATCTCTTCAATTTTCTCCCTTAACTCTTCAACACTCTTGCAGACCATCAATCTTCTAATCAAGCTCATTAACTTACCTCCTTGACTATAATCTCTGTCCTTGGATTGGTCTTATCGTATTTCAGCTTCCAATTAAGGAATATGTTATTGTCATTATCATCCTTGATTATGCCACCCTTAACTAATCCATCAAGTATGAATTTTGGCACATAGTTATCCTTGTCCCTCCTATTCTTGTTATCAAAGTAATATGTAATCTCTACTTGAGCATTTTCCAGCATCGGTCTGCCAAACTTGCCACTTCTTAGTATGATTTCATCTTCCCAAGACTTCTTTAGCTTGCTTTTCTTAGTCCAGTGCATCTTAGTCCATACATTAAGACTTGGATGTTGTCTGTCTGGTATCAATATCTCAATCACTTTATTACCTCCTTCTCTTCACACTCTCTGCATTTGTAATACCCAAAACTCATAATTGGTCTATCATGTAATAAGCAATAAGGTACTGTACAGGTTTTCTCTAATTCTGTATAGTGTCTACAACTTGGAGTCAGCTTCTTGCTCTTACAGACTCCACAAAGCTCATAATCACCCTCAATCCTTCTGCCACAACTACAATTCTTATTGATTGTAGCATTAAGACTCTGCATTACAACCTCCACAATAGCTACAATATCCCTCTATGTATCTGCATTCTTTTCTCAATTCTTTTTCAGCCCATTCTTTCTGCCTGTCTTCCAACTTCTGATAATGACTTTCTAGAACCTCAATTAGCTCCAGATTATACTTTTTACAGACTATATCTATGTACCCCCTAGCAGTCTGCATTACGTCCAAAGCCTCTTCTACTTTTTCAGTTGGTGTATTAGCTGTATATTGCAACTCTTCTAGTTCCTCTTCTATTCTATTCAATTGACTAATCTCAGTCATGCTTTTTGGATAGCATGGATATAATTCAATCACTTAATCATCTCCTATTAAAAAAATGCTGGAACGGACTGAAACCAGCTAATAATCTCATCAATGTCATTCAACGAATTAGATTTGTTTGTCCGTTTTTGTCCTTTGTCTTTTGTCACTTGATTCTAGAGATCATAACAACAAGGTGATTTCCTCCCTTCAAATTTTAGTAGTGTTATCCCATTCACCAGAACCAATTTGAGAAGAGTAATCCCTTATTATTCTGCCACCCAGTCCTATTAGCTGGAGTAGAGTAGCAGATGTTGGTTATTATTCATTGATTATCTTTTTTAAATCTACCTCAAACTCACACTTACCACAATTAACTACCAAATTATCAAAGTCAATCATACCTTCATTAGAATTAATCTCATTCCCACAATCAGGGCAAGATAATATTACATCAGTTCTATACTCTGAATGACAAGGTGACATCAATACACAACTCACATCTACACCTTTGCCAAATCTAGAATACTTATAATTGCAAATTACTTGCCCCCCCTTTAACTTCCCCATCATTACAGCTGGTACAAAAACCTCTAACCCCTAAACTCATCCTTTCTCCACCTTTCTTGTTAAGCCATGTCTAATGCCTTGATATTTAGACTTGCTACAGCTGCAGACTTCAATTACTAACATGCCAATCTTAACTGACTTAATATATTGACCCCAGTAATAATCTAAGCTAAAGTTCTGCTCCTTTCTTATACCTAAGACCATCTTTTATTCCTCCAATTCATCTAAGTCTGCAAACTTCTCTATAATTTCTAATAACTTTTTAAGCTCTGGGTTCCTCCAGCCATGACTACAATAAACTTTAGGCTCACCGTATCTATTGTAATGGTGTTTGTTTCCCTTAACATGTTCCCAAGCTGCTTTCTCAGTAAGAAAGGCATTCTCTTTTACTTTTTTCTTTCTGATATATGAAATGTAATATTCAATCTCATTTTCCTCTAAAAATTCTTTATAATCATCTGGACTATTTATCTCTTTGATTTCAATATCATTATCATAAGAATAATCTTTTACGAACTCTTGCATTTCTTCAATATCATCTGAATAAATAGCATTCTCAGGGTCAGCTGCTTCTACAATAGCATATAAATCTGAACCTCCAAAGTCAGGATCTACACCAAACTCTAAATCGTCTTTATACACATTGAATATTAAAGGCTTAGCAGTACAATGATTATCTTGCTCCTTTAACTCTCTTCCCAAGTCTTGTAAGAATTGAATATCTTCTTGATTTAATATATCTTTTAAACTCATTGGTTTTCCTCCCCTTTTGTATAAGTAATACCTACACACCCTAAATCTACTGGTCTATCATCAGTAGTACAGGCTACCCTTTCTACATTGTCGCTTTTACAATATGGACAACTAAGTTTAATCCCTTTTGATAAGTCCTCACCCACAATAAAAGATTTATAACAATCAAAGCACATACATCTTTCTAAATTATCAATTATAAAATTTGGATTATATGGACTAGCAACAGACATTATTTATCCCCTTTCTTATAGTCATAATAGACTAAGTAGTAATCTTACTATACTCTTTCTTAGTTCCTTTAGCTGATTTAATCCCCATTAAGCTACATGCTTTGGATACCGATATTGGTCTCTTGATTGCAAGGTATAAGGCGTAATAATTGCGTTTCAGTCTTTCTTCTTGGTATACGGCTCTCATTCTTTACCCTCCCAAGTTCTTTTTTAAGCAATATTATATCTATATAATCAAGTTCAGCATATCTCTTCTGCTTGTGTAAGCTAATTATCTGACTGATTGACTTCTGGCTCCTGACCAACTCACTAGCATCAAATAAAGTTAATTGTTTTATCTGTGATTTCATTTTGCATCACTTAATTTTCTCTTAAGTTTAGCAATATTCTTATTCCTCAAATCTGTTATCAATTCGCCTTGCTTGACTCTCATATCTATTCCACCCACCTTAATTGGCTCTCCATTTTTGCCAATTAATCTACTTACATGATCAGGAGCTAATTTCTTATTAAGATAATCTAAATCTCCTGTAGAATTGATAATTGTTGGCTTCTTATTCTCAATTCTATGGTTAATGATTATAAAGAGTTTGTCTATTTCATCAGATCCAAACCTTTCAGCATTTAGATTATCTATGATTAATAAATCCACCAGTTTAGCAGAACTAACTAAATCTTCTGTATTCTTACTTGGATTATTATAAGTCGCCTTAATATCCTCATAAAACTCCTTAGCTACTGTATTGATAACTGTATAACCTTTATTGATTGCCTCTTGCCCTATAATATGACTTAATAAAGTTTTGCCTCTGCCACACTTGCCGATAAAGGTTAGTCCAATACCCCTTTCCTTATAAAAATCAAAGTTTTCAACATAGTCCATAGCTGCTAATTTGGCTTCTTTCTTACCTTCTAGCCACTTGAAATCCTTAAAGGTCTTAGCTTTAAACTCTTCTCTTATCTCAGCAGATTTAATATTCTGCTCATACTTCTTCTGCTCTTGTTCCTTTTTAGCCTTAATCTCCTTCTCCTGTCGACACTTACAGTCTTCTGCAGTAAATTTATCTCCAGCTTTGCTTACTACTATCTCCTTATCACAGCAGAGTTGACAAACAAACTGAGACTTATCTACTTCTCCATTTTGCAGCTCCCAAATTTGCTTATATCTAAGCTGTTTAACTTTATTTATTGGATTAGAGGTCATCGATTGAGAGGTCGATGACTTGGAGTTCTGGGTTATCAAAGCACCCTTCTCCATATTCCGATTGATGTTGATTACTTTTTGAGCTTCTCGGACTTCTCCTTGCATTATTTGAGCTATACTTTCCATTTGAATTCCCTCCTTTAGGTTTACATTTCTGCTTCCTGGCTTCTAACTCGCTCATAGAAGTAATGCCATCACTTAATAAACCGTTCAATCTAGCGATTAAGTAATTCATATTAGGATTATCCGATAATCCCGTTTTCTCTAATTGATTAATCACCAGATCTATCTCTAATCCCTTTTGAAGATATTGCTCTATTACACTCATGTGATATCCCATATTCCTAGAATTAGGGAATATCCTATTGTACAATTGCTTAAGTTTTTCAAGTGCCGCCTTATCAACAACAATATCTGTAGTACTCTCTGTAGTAATCTCTGGTATAGTATCTCCATTTTGGAGGTTGCTAGCTCCATTATGGAGTTCCCTATCTCCATTTTGTTCTTTGGAATTTCCATTATCTATTTTCGATTCTCCATTTTGGAGATTCAGTAATGACGCTGTTTTGTAGCCTTCTAACTGATAACCTAATTTATCTAAATCTTTAATAATCTTTACCAAATTAATCCTATATTGAACCGTATGGTCAAACTTAACTTTGGGGTTATTTCTCTCTAAAATGTAGCCGATTTTAATCAACTTCTCAAACCACCTTCTTACAGTTTGTCCGGACACTTTCAATAAACAATCTTCTGCCCATTCATCAGCATTCTTATATACCCATCCGCCTTCTAATCCTTCAACTTCTTCTGATCCCCTTCTGCTCTCTTCAACTAAAAACTTTTGATATTTATCCTGTCCTACTCTTTCAGTCCAATATAATGACTGGTTAAGTAATATAGCTAACTTGTAAGAACTACTTACAGACATCCCCTTTTCCCTCATCCTATACTCTATTGCCTCTATCAATTCTTCCTTAATAACTGCTCTTTTTAGCTTCTCTATTTTAGCCACAATATGCCCTCCTTATATCAGTTACTTGTACTCGCTGCTAATTGTTCTTTCAAAATCCTAATCCACGCCAAACTCTTCTCTTTGCAATTCCTCTCTTCACCTTTGCTCTCAACCTCTTCTCCAGGTAATCTATATCTAGCCATTATTATCCTCCTATTTGATTGAGAGGGCGGCCAAAGCCACCCTATTTAAATTATCTAACCCTCTGCCACTGCTCTTTCTACCTCTGCACCAAAGTTCTCTTCATCATTTTCTACAACTTCCGCCTCCACATCTACAACCTTATTCTCTTCTGTCTCTTCCTCATCCCCAAAGTAAGTTTCAAACAAAAATATTTGTTCTAATTCTTCTAACTGTTCTAAGTCTAATTTAGCTAAATTGCCAGTTCCAAAATTGCTCTTTGCTACACTCTTGATTGCTTCTCCTGTAATGTTGTTCTCTTCGCTTTCTACAGCTTTAGCTAATCTATTTATAATCTCTTGTTTAGCCTGCTTATTTTCGTTTCTAGCAGGTTTATTTTTCAAACCTTCCTCTAGGTTACTAACCTCTTCTGAGCTCATTCTAGTAGTATTCTGGTTGTCCTCATAACCAATCTCTTCTCTACTAACCAACCCACTTACACTAAATGCTCTTTTCAATGCCATACTCTCAGCACATTTCAAAATCATAGCACTAGCATACTGTCGCCATACTTGACTACTCTTCTTATACTCTTCATAAGGGGCAAATACATATACAGGGAACTTTCTATCTTTTCGATATACTAAACAATAAGCACCTATGATTTTGCCTCTGTTTTTCAAATTGTAAGTGTGCTTAACTCCATCCATTAGCTTCTCAAAGCTATCATTCTCATGTACTACATCTGCTACATGACCATCAAATTGAGGATGATTATTAGCAATCTTCAAATAACCATCCCGACTGGTCATTATTGTTGGGTCGCTACCATACTTCCAGAAGAATATTTCCTTTTGAAATGGGTCTAATCCATACTGCTTAGCAAGGTGCATAAACATCTCAAATTCATCATTATTAGCCCCCTTAGCAACTGTCCGCTTGATGACATCTTTCTTTTCCTCTAAACTTTTGATTAAGCTATTGTCCGCAACTTGACTATTCATTTCTACAACATTATTCACCCTACATCGCCACCTTTCTTGGAGTGGAGGAACTAGGTTTTACCCTAGCCCTGTCCTCTTTCTGCTCCACCAATACTGTCTTACTCATAGTTACAATTATCTGACCATAATCTTCAATTAAGATAACTTCCATTTATATCGCCTTCTTTAGTGATGATAAATAGCAACTAATAGCTTTACCTTCGGTCATTCTTCCACTTCGCTTCGCTTCTTGAGCTCTATAAGCTGCATCTAATATCTCATCTAGCTTGTCCTCATCTTCTAAAACATGACTTCTTAATTCATTTAAATGATAATATTCAGCTGATATTCTTCGGATTGGAATCCTCTTTGGTTCCTCCATCCCAGTTTTGATTAACAATATAACTCCTGCACTATCGTTAACCCTCTCGATATAATTAATTTCTCCCTCTATTTCAAATAACTCAGCTATTTCTTGAACATGAGTATCAGCAATATTTCCACTGCCAACGTGTTCAAATCTGCAATTAAAGTAATTCTTCTCAATGTATCTACACATAATCTTGACCCTCCTTAATTATTTTTGATAGTATAGTTAACTCCATCGACATTAGTAACATCATTGATAGGTACATCAATCAACTCTGAAACATCCCAAGCTGGTTGAATTACCTTGCTATTTGCTCCACTATCTGATATAATTAAAGAGATAGTAAAAAATAGTGAAGCCGAGATTATAGTTGCTGCTATAATCTTCTTAATTGTAATCACCTCCTTTCAGGTGGTGAGCTTAAATTTAATACGACTTAACTAAGACACTTGCTGGGGAGCTGGTGTCTTTTTGTATTTTAGCTCCATTATCATATAATTTAGTGGTATTTCGAGACCTTATCTCTTCTACTGACCCTTTATAATTTCTTTGGAATAACTCTAGCCATTTAAAAATCCCTGTTACTGGGTCATATATTTGCTCAGTATAATTAACTAATTTTTTAAACTCATTCTCATTAAGCCAGTCCCTGCTCTTTTTATTATGAAGTTTAAGCTCCTTTTTAGCTTGAGTAGCTGCCTTGATAGCTTCTTGGCACTCTTCTATGATTACATCTAGTACCTCACTAGGTGTGCTATCGATATCAACTCTCTCAGGTATAAAATGATTACATTCACACTCTTTACATTTCTCTAAAGCCAACCCCATAAGTTTAAATTCATTAACTGCTTTTTGAACCATAAATTCAGGAACATCTTTTTTACCTGCTTCAATATTAGAAATAGTGCTTTTACTATAGCTAAATATCTGTCCAAATTCCTCTTGGCTTAATCCTAATTCATTTCTAATATTCTTTAATTCAATAGCCAATTGCATTTTTGTCACCCCCTCTCTAAAATTCTACAAATGGTAAACTTTTGATATTGAGTGTTTACACTAACTAAGGTTATAATAGTATTAAAGTTAGTTGTATATTATTTGGGTTATAAATAATTATTCAATTTATTTTTGTATCTTTTTTGGGAACAGAAGAATAAAAAAATACCTCTTCTATAGTTAAACCGATAAATTCTGCAATGCGTTTAGCTTCGGACAGAGTAAATTCCCTTTTATATTGATTAGACAATTTTTCCCTAAAAGTTCTAGGATGAACATTTATTATTTTTGCCATATCTTGATTAGTGATTTCGTTTTCTGACATAAATCCTCTTAAAATAATAGTGTTGTATTTCATTTGTGTTACACCCCCTTAGTCGTTAATCAAATTATAACACCAAATAGAGGACATGTCAAACGTATTTGTATATTTTTTGATTTTTTTATCTGTTTTAGTTACAAAAATGTATCACGTTTGGTATAATAAATAAGGAAAGGAGGTTTTCAATGAATACATTAGGAGACAGATTGAGGGAATTAAGAAACCAAAAAGGATTAAATATAAGAGAAGCCGCAGAAAATTTAGATGTTAATAAAAATACTTTATCTAGATATGAGAATAATAAAAGAAAGCCAGATTCGGAGTTTATAGAAAAAGCAGCTAATTATTATAATGTTAATACAGATTACCTCCTAGGAAGAGTCAATTTTAGAGATAAATTGCCCGAAAATGCACAGATAATCAATCCTGATGATATGGTTAAGATACCAATTGTAGGTTGCGTGTCTTGTGGGATACCTTTATTAGCCGAGGAAAATATTATAGGATATGAGCTAGTTGACAAAAATTCTATCAATGGCGGCACATATTTCTACCTAAAAGCTCAAGGTGATTCCATGGTCGGGGCAAGGATTTATGAAGGAGACTTAGTATTAGTTAGACAGCAAGAGGATATAGAAAATGGAGAAATAGCAGTTGTAATGGTTAATGATGAGGCAACCTTAAAGAGGATTTATAAAACTGATAACAAAATAATATTGCAACCGGAAAACCCTAGATATAAACCAATACAATTATGTGAAGGAAATGTTAGAATAATAGGTAAAGTTGTTGAAGTTAAATTTAAATTTGAATAGATAATAGAAGGTCTTTTATTTTTGTCCTAGTATATAATTATAGTAGTTAATAAATAAAAATAATCTATAATACATCCATAAGGAGGTGCATTTATGGAAAATCAAGAAGTCTTACAGCAAATATTAAAAGAATTACAAAGTGTTAATCAAAGGTTAGATAAGTTGGAAGCTGGGCAAGGAGAGCTTAAAGATAATCAAGCTAATATAGAAAATAAACTTGATTCAGTAGTAGAACAAACTGTCGATTTAAAAGAGTTTAAGACTGAAACTAATAATAAACTTGATACTGTAGTTGAGAAGATAGGTGCTATTGAAGCAGTTACCAAAGAGAACCTTTATGATATAGCAAAGTTAAAACTGATTAAATAGTCAATAAAGAGGACAAGTTGTCCTTCTTTATTTTTAACATAGATAAGATATATTTTCTATATTTACACATTGTCGGTAATTGTCGAAATATATCAATGATATAACTTACATAATTAAGGAGGGTTAATATTGGAATTATTAAGTAATATATTCGTTGTTATATTCTTACTTTCTATCATAGCCATTCCAATAGGTCTTATTAAGCCCAGATGGGTCATAAAATGGGGAAAAGAAGAAAATAAAACTAGAAAAAATGTAATTAAAACCTATGGAATTATATTAATAGCTTCTTTTGTTTTAATAGCTATAATAACCCCAACTCCTATTAAAAATACTGTTAAAACAACACAAAAGGAAGTAGTACAAAAAAACACCCTAACTCCAGGTATTCAAAATAATACATATTTATCATTTTTGATCATAAGCACTATATTATTGATTTTATTTGTTTTTCTCTTTATTCAAAAATCAATAAAGCACAAAAAACTATATAATAAATTCAAAGATGTTATTGATATAGAAAAAGAGGCTAAAAAATTAGAAAAAGAACTGCAAAACAAAAAACAAAGTTATGAAAAAATGGAATCTGAGTACCAAAGAAAAGAATCTGATTTAAAAAATCAATATTCTAATAAAAGGCATATATATGAACAATTGTTAAAAGAAATAAGTATTTTGGAAGAAGACTTAGAATTAATTTCATTCGGTATGTATAAACCACATTTTGATTTTGATACGTCAGAAAAATATAAAACTAAAATCAAATCTATAAGATCTCAGCAAAAACAATTAATTAAAAATAAAAATGCAGCTATTTGCTATACTCAATGGGAGGTCGCTGGAAGTAAACGCGAAGGTAAGAAAATGATTAATAGAAATATTAAATTGATATTACGTGCTTTTAATAATGAATGTGACGCCTCTATTGCTAAAGTTAAGTGGAATAATGTTCAGAAAATGGAACAGAGAATTAAAAAAGCTCACCAAGCAATAAATAAATTAGGAGAACCCATTAGAGTTTCTATTTCCCATGATTACTTAAACCTAAAACTTCAAGAACTATATTTAGTTTATGAACGTCAAGAAAAATTATATCAAGAAAAAGAAGAGAAAAAACGTATAAAAGAAGAAATCCGCGAACAAAAAAGAGTTGAAAAAGAAATAGAAAAAGCTAAAAAAGAAGCTGAAAAGGAAGAAAAAAGATATAAAAAAGCACTAGAAAAAGCAAGAAAAGAAATAACAAAAGCCCAAGGTGAAAAATTAAATAAATTAACAGAACAAATAACTTTATTAGAAAAGCAATTAAAAGATGCTCAAGACAAAGGACAAAGAGCTATATCCCGCGCTCAAATTACAAAATCGGGTTATGTTTATATAATATCAAATATAGGTTCTTTCGGTGAGAATATTTATAAAATTGGTATGACTAGACGTTTAGAACCGCTTGACCGTGTACGTGAACTAGGAGATGCTTCTGTACCATTCAAATTTGATGTTCATGCCATGATATATTCGGAAAATGCTCCAGAACTGGAAAGAAAATTACATAAAAAACTTGAAGCTTATCAAGTAAATTTAGTTAACTCTAGAAAAGAATTTTTCAATGTTTCATTAGAGAAGATAGAAGACATCGTTAGTAAAATCAATCCAGAAATAGAGTTTGTAAAAATTCCAGAAGCTCAAGAATATCGAGAATCAATAGCTATAAGAAATGAAAGAAAGAATAAAAAAGAATTGGAACAAAAAATAAAAGAAAAATTTCCAGCTGCTTTGTAATAAAACTAAAGGAGTGATTAAATGAAAAAATGCCCTAGTTGTAAAAAACCTATAAGATTAACCGAAGTATTTTTAGAAAAGAAAGAATGTCCTTATTGCTATGCTGAGGTATCAGATCCTTATTCATTAGAAGATATACAAGAGTATAATCATGACCCAAATCCGCCTATAGCTAAAAGTACAAAGTTTTTAACTCATGCTTTAATGGATATTTTATATTGGATTTCTGTGGTTATTGTAGTTGTTATAGGAATTAGCATAGAAGGATGGGGACTAAAGTTAGTTATTTTAATTCTAGGTAATATTATACTTAGGATAAGCTATGAGGCTTCAATCTTATTCTTTAGTTTACATGAACAGGTCGTGTTGTTAAATAAAAACGCTGAAATAAATAATAAATTATTAAAAGAGTTAGTTAACAATACAAGTAAAAATAAAGATGATAAAAACAAAATTGATATTAGAAGTTGATGATTTAATATAAGGAGTGACCCAATGGTTAAAAGACCAAGATTACAAGAACTAGATACAAATATTAAAGCTGCACTGCAAGCTGATCCAGAGCTTCTTGAATTTTACAACAGCCTAACAGATGAACAGAAAGCAAACAGTTACATCTCTCTAAACAATGACACTCTATCACCAGAAGCTATTAGAGATGTGATTAAGTTTATCAAACGTGTTGAGGAAGGCAAAAATATCGGGATTAAGCTGGATTTGAGTAATGTTAAGAGTAGAGATGACTTTGAGAAGGAATTAGATAGAATTGTGACAGTTGGTAATCAAGAAAACTTACATAATTAAGAAAGAAGATTAAATTTAAGGAGTAATAATGTGAATAAAATAATAAACTTAAGATCCCTTCATCTTAAAATTAAAGAAGTTTTGATATCATTTACATAAAAATTTAAGTCAAGAAAGGTGGAGAAAGGATGAGTAAATGTCCAAAATGTAATAAAGAACTATCTGAAGAAGCTAAATTTTGTTCTGAATGTGGTGAAGAAATAACAAACATCAGCAATAAGGAACATGACTCTAACAATACTAAAAATACAGAACCTAATGAGAAAAACGTGGCAGATGCTAAAAAAGGGTGCTTAGGTTGTTTTGGTTTCATTGTTATAATATCAATTATACTTGCTGGAATAGGTTCTTTCTTTTCTAACGATGTAATAAAAGTGACAGCTGATGAAAAAGAATTAGTCAAGGATATAAGTTATAGTATTAATGGGATAGGGGATTATTCTTTTAGTACGGCTAAAAGATATAGTGTAGATGTAGTTGTTAATGAACCAGTAGGTTCCAAAGAGCTTGAAACAATCAGTAAAATTGTTGCTCAAAAAGTTAAAGAAGAACATGATTTTAATGCTTTAATTATTGGCTTTTATGACTACCCAGAATATATTAACAATGGGTATACTTTAGGTAAGGCGACGCTTGCTCCTGAAGGTGACTGGTCAAAAGCAGATACAGTAGATACAGGACAGTATAATAAGATGAAATTTAACTATGAGTTTAGAGATAAAGATTGGGCGAACCAATTAACTAAACAAGAAGTTAGGGTGTGGAGTGCTTGGAAGCGGTTATATAAAAAGGTGGCTGAAAATGATATCTCTAAAATCCCTGACGAGAATGAAATAACTAATACTATTGCCGAAAGATTTAACACAACTGTCAATAAAGTTGAAGATGTGTTGAATAAACAGATTGATTGGACTTATGAAGATAAAAAATAACTTATATAAGGAGTGGTTACAATTTCAAGAAAAGAAGAAAGAATAGTTGAAAAACTATATGAGATTCATACTAATAGTTAATTTTAAGACTCCCAATTAAGGGAGTCTTTTTCATTTCACTAACAATAGAGCTACCAAGCCAATCAAAGTAATAAATAACATTACTTCTACTGTGCTATAGCTTTTTTCTTCTGCTATCCTGTCTAATATCCTCATAGTTATCACCTCTGGGAGAGTATTATCCCCAAAAGATTGGAAATAATAACTAGAGATTAACTTATAATTTACCTAACATCTTTTTTATATTATCAAAATAATTATCTTCTGGTGGGGCATCTGAACCTTCATATTTGCTACTATCAAATAAAGGTGGTCTATTAACCTTAATCTCTGATTTAGCTCCTTTAAGGTATAACTTAACTTTCTCAACTGTATCTAACTTATTGCTTGTCCAGTCTTCCAGCAACACTACAACATATCTAAATGTTTCTGCTCCATTTTTCCTAGCAATAACAAAAGAATACTTGATCACTTCTATAGAGGTCTTTTTGAGGTAAGCTCTAATAATTTTAAGTTTATTGTCTCCAATTGCTTTTCCAAATGTTTTTTCATATTCTTCCCCTATTTCATCATCCTCTTTAAAATCATTATTTATTAAATCATTATTCATTAGTGTTGGATTTTCCTCTTGTGGATTTTCCACATGTGGATTTTCCGTTTCTGGTTTTTTATCCACTTTCGGATTATCCGTTTGTGGTTCTTCTTCGTGATATGGATTTAATTCTGGGGTTTCATATACATTTCTTTCCCAATATTTAATTTTACCATCTTCCCCTTTAACTGGTGCTCTATATAAATAACCATAATCCTCTAATTCTTTTAGTCCAGTTCTTACCGAATCTCTACCATCTTTGCTAACGGTCTTTAAATGCTCAATTTGAGCCTCCCAGTTATCAGGCTTACTTAATAGATAAGCAAGTAAACCTTTGGCTTTAAATGATAATCTGCTATCCTCTAATCCTGTTTTATCAACTATAACATATCTATCTCTCTTATGTACTCTAATTACTGACATAAAAATAACCTCCCTATAAAAATTTAGGCAGGTTCGGTCAAGTACACTTGACAAGCAAGTGTATAATATATTATAATTTTGATATAATAATAGTAAATGAGGTCTTGACCGAGACCATAACCTAAACGGAGTTGGCAGCTCCGTTGTTTTATTTTTTGATACTATATTTATTATAAGCAAATTCTACAAAAATATCAATAATTTCAAATATAAAATACTTATGTTATTAATTTTTATAAGATTTAGTCATTTATGACTATCAACTTCTAAAAAAGAAACCGCTCTGAAAGCAGTTTCTGAATTAATGTAGTTCTTCTTTTTCAACTTCCCACAAGTGAAAACAATTATCATTATACCCTATCGAACTTATCAAATCAAATGTTTTGTCTTTTGGCAATAATTTTTTTCTAGCTTGATCTATCTCTTTCTTAGTTGGATACCTACTTTTGTGTGCTATTGATAAATGATATTTGCCATCATCAATACTGACTAATATGGTGCACCCTGTAGAAGTAATGTAGCCATCTGCTATACTCTCGCCAGTGTTAATCTTACCTTGATAATTAAATTTCATCTCATTGCCTCCTATTATTTTTGTATATCATCAACCTGTAAACATAGTGCCTTATACCCTACCTTTTAATTATCCCCCTTTCTAAATTCCTCCAAATCAATTCTAAATCCTTGTTCTGCTGCTTTTTTACCATAGAATTTCCTTAACTTGGTCAGAGTTAACCCTTCACCTGCCAGTATAGTCCTTACATAGTTGCTACTTGAGTCGGTTTGTTCTCCTATTTCATCTAATGATAAGTATGGATTCTTTGATATTAAATCTAATATTCTCTCTT
The DNA here is from genome assembly GCF_001693735.1 of Orenia metallireducens. Classification (GTDB taxonomy): domain Bacteria; phylum Bacillota; class Halanaerobiia; order Halobacteroidales; family Halobacteroidaceae; genus Orenia; species Orenia metallireducens. The sequence continues at coordinate 14,557 of NZ_LWDV01000003.1, read as the reverse complement.
TTTTAGTCATTTTAATACCTCCTTTATATTTACCCCGCTTTTGATATAGCAGAGCGGGAAACTGCTTAAAATATTATTTTCTTAAAAAGCTTACTGCCAAAACTAATGCTGCATTGAAAGCGAATATACCAGTGCCCCACCAACTTCTATCTAATGCGAAAATAAAAGCGATGAATAAAAATACCAATGCGGTTGATATTGATTTTCTCATAATGTTTTGATAGAATGGTTTTAGGTGGGAGGGTTTCCCCTCCCGATGGTTGGGCTTAACTCTCATCATCGGAGTTAAGCTCTTTGTATTTTTTGATGATTTCTAAGGCTGTTAGGATTATTTTTTCAAATGTGAAGATTAATCCTAAGATTAGCCCTAGATTTTTTAACCATTCCATCTATTCCCCTCCTTTCCTCATGTTCTATATATATTATATCATTCGGAATGGTATAAGTCAAGTAAATATTAGAATTATTTTATATTTATGTATAATAATTTTTAAATTAGGAATAGTACCAATATATAACTAGAGCAACTAACTAATGTTGCTCATCAACTAAAAATAGAGGCTCTAGAAAATTCTCTTTGTCGAAAACTCTTAACCTAAAAAATTTTTGAACCTCTCCTCTAAAATTTTCTCATGTCTAACGTTTGCTACCCCATGAAAAGCTATTTTGAAAATTTTAGAAATTTGGTAAACTTGGACACGCTAGGGGGGAGGATGGACAAGCCTATTGGGGGAGGGGAAAATTGTCACAGGGACAACCTCGGGGGAGGGGAAACCTGTCGGACTGTTGTAAGTTGTTCAATGGGTATAACTTACAAACTATTGGGTATAATTAAATATTAACTTGGTTTAGCATTTAATATAGACTGCTGGGGCTTATGCCCTAGCTTTTTTATTTGTTAACATAATAAACCTATTAATATAAGCTGTTTAATTAATTTTTGTTAACAAAATAATAAATGTTAACAAAAGTATTGATTATCTTCTAGTATTATGTTAACATTATATATAGAAAGGTTAGTTATTAAAGGCTTTTATAGTGTTAACAAAATAACTGACACTAAAATAATAAATGTTAACAAGGAGGAATTAGAATGAAAGTAGTTCCAGTATTAGGTTGGGATAATGGTTTTGACTTTGAAAAGTTTGAGGCTGGTGAAAATAAGGTTAAATTTGTTTCTCGTACATATCAACCAAGAAAGGATAAAGTGTTTGATTTAGGCAAGTCTATTTTTAATCCTGATAATATGGTTGTGGAGTTAGATGGTAATATCTATTATGTAGGTGCTAAGGCTGACAAGCAAGCTGCAGACTCTTCTGATAGAAAGTTTAGAGATGAAAAGTTTAAAGAAGATACTGAGTTAGTTAAGTTATTGGCTGGTATAGAGTTATTATTTGGTGATGAAATAGATGGTAAAATTAGAATTGAACAATTAGGGTTAGGTCTTAACGTTGGAGCTTTTAAAAAGTATAAAGATGAAATTGTAGAGTTATATAATAATAGAACTATTAAATATCAAGCTGGAGGAAAAGAAAGAGAATTATATATAGATAGTGTTTCTTGCTATCCTCAAGGTATTGCATCATTCTATGACGAGCTTCTTGATATGGAAGGTAATATGAAGAATGATAATTTAGCAACTGCTAGATATGGATTAATCGATATTGGAGGAAGGACAGTAGATGCCTTTGTAGCTGATGGAATAGATGTTATTACAGATAGTGTAATTAATCTAAAAGAAGGTACTACTAATGCTTTTAAAATAGCTAGTTCGGCTTTAGATGATATCCCTTTTGGTATTATACAAGAAGATTATCTAAAAGGGAATGATAAGACTTTCTATAATAAAGAATATGATATTAAGAAACCTTGTGAAGATGCATTTAGAGAATTGGCTGAGAAGATATATGATGAAGTTCAGTTGGCTTGGGATGATTATATGCCAAGAGTTCAATTTATTATCTTATGTGGTGGAGGAGCTCAAAGTTTAAGAAAAGATTTAAATGACTTATTTGATAAAGATATTACAGTTATTTCAGATGCACAATTTAGTAATGCTCGTGGTTATTACAAACTAACTAAAATGTAGGTGGTAGTTATGGATAGGAATATACTTCTTGCAGGTAGAATTAGTGATAAATCAATGAATAAGAAAGATGTTGATTTTGTAGAGGGTAGATTGAAGCAAGGAGTAAGTAAAAGCGAGTTAGTCCAGAATGCTATATCAGTCTATCGGAAGTATTTAGATGGGGAACTGTTAAAAGATGAAGTAAATAATATAGTAGAAGCTATTAAGAGTAATAACATTAAGATCGAGAATGATGATAAGCCTAAAGAAAAGAAACAAGATAATGAATTACTTGATAAGATAAAATCTAAAAAAGATGCTGGATTCTTTTAAATAAAGAAAGCCCCTAAGGATCTAATCCTTGGAGGGCTTTTTTTTGTCTATAATTTCAAACTTATCTTTTGCAGTTAACTTAGTCCATACATCTAACTCTTCCCTTTGGGGTAATTCTATCTCTTGATTAACTATGTGATCAGGAAGAGGTCTAATTACTTTCCCGATTTCCTCACAATCTTAGCTTTAGCTCTGTTCTCTATCTTCTTTCTTGCTGAATTATCAATTTTATATCCTGCTTCCTCTAATTCAGAGATTACCTTGTCACTAATCTTATTAGCATTAGCTAAGTATTGATTGTTAGGAAACTCATTAAAAGCCAAGTCAATAATGTCATCTACTTCCTCCAGCACTGGTCGAGCAACACTGAAATAGCTATCAATCTCTGGTTTAAACTTTCTAGCAATCCCAATCACAATGCTTAGTCCTCCCAGTATAGTCACTACAGTTTCGATATTAATATTCATCATTTATCACACTCCTAAAAATTTATAGTTTATATAACAAAATCTACCAACTTATAGGCGGATAGATTAATTATTTGATTTTCTGCTTCTGACAAACTCATCTACAGCTTTTACAATCGCTAAAGACACTTCTACTTGATATTCTACACAATTAAGTAATACCTCTTCTTCTATGTTACTTATGAAGCCAATTTCGGCTAACACAGCAGGACATTTAGTATTCTTTAATACATATAGATTCTCGTTCTCTTTAACTCCCCTGTCGACTCTACCAGTACCTTTAATCAGATTAGCTTGTACTAATTCAGCTAACTCTTTTCCTTCCTCGCTGCTGGTATAGCAGAATGTCTCTATACCAGCAGCACGAGGATTATTAGAAGCATTACAGTGAATTGATATAAATAGATCCTCAGCTGTAGATCTAACCCTATCTTCCCATTTAGGATAGCTATCATCTTCTCTAGTTAACCTGGTATTATGGCCATCCTCTTTCAATAGAGTATATAACATCCTACTAATCTGTAATGCTACATCCTTTTCATTGCTAAACTGGCCACTAGCTCCTGGATCTTCTCCTCCATGACCTGCATCAATTATAATCATGTTACCATCTCCCTCCCAAAAATTAAAAAAGACACCTTTCGGTGACTCAGAATTATCCAGCTTTGATTAGATAAGATATTAAAGAAATTAAACTTACAATTATTGAATATAAAATTTTATTATTCTTAATATGCTGCTTAAATCCCACATTAGATATATTAGATTGTAGTTTCTCTTTGATATATTCATCATTTGTATCACTTCTAGTTTTAATTTCTGTAACTGCATTACCTATTTTTTTCAATTCTTGCACAACATCATTAAGTGTCCCTTCTATAGCATTAAACCTTATATCAAAGTTGCTTATAATTTGCTGTAACTTTGCATGTTGGTTCTCATTATATGCTACTCTTTCTTTTATACTCTCTATTTGATTTATAGCTTTTTCTAGTTCTTTCTCAATGGTACTGATTCTTAAATCATGTAATTCACATTTTTTGTTCTCAGCCATATTGCACCTCCCTTATTAAAATAAAAAAGACTCCGAAAGGAGCCTTTTTTATTCATAAACAATATTAATATCATTTATATAGCAGTTATTATCAACTTTCTCTAATTGTATTTGTATATATCCTTCATTATTAACGACAATATTATTAGAACTAGTTTTAGTTGTAATTATATTCCCTGTAACTTGAATATAATTAATGCCTTCCGAGCCAGTTCTATTAGTTATTTCAAACTTTGAATACTCCACCTGATCCCATAGTTCTTGTTGCACATATAAAATAAATTCATCATTATCTTGAAGAGAAACATCTTCATTATCAATAGTGAAATTGATTGCCCCTGTTGACATAACAGATTTTAATTTTATTTCATCTTTATCAAGAAAAGACTCAGAAAATTTATCTATTTGTTGATATGCTAATGTCATATTGGTAGTGCCATCGTCTTTAGGGCGTGTTACAGTACCATCATCATCTCCTCCAAAACATCCCGTCAAGCCGATTAATACTAGTGTTAGAGTTAAAAATACAACTATTTTTTTCATATTCTACGCCTCCTAAAATATTTAATATACTGATATTTAATTCATCAAATGTTATCTTATCCCTTTTTTAGATTCCATTTCTAGTCCAATTGATCGTTATATCTTGAGTCGCATCATTATTCGTTATTTCAATGGTAAAAAAATCATTACTGATCTCATCACCATTACTAAATAAAATTCTAAGATTAACATTATTAGCATCTGTTGATACAGTTGGATAAGCAGGAATCGTTAAAGCTGTATGATTAATAATTGTTGTTATTGTTTCTCCTGCTGCAACTGCTGTTTTAGTTACTGATCCACTTAAATTTGTAATTTTAGCTAACTGTGGATCTGATAATTCTCCAGATAAGCCATTAACATTAAGCTCGTCAGCTCCTCCCTTTTCATGTCTTGAAGTATGATTATCAATTAGATTTTTTAAATCTACTAAAGTTAATATCTGTTGTCTCTTATCACTTATATTAGTGATAGTTCCACCTGAAGTTGTTACCTCTGCCAATACAATAGATCTGCTAGGAATTGCTCCTGTTGTTGCACCTCCATCTCTCTGATCTGTAATATAAACTCTATTTACAGCATTATCAGTAAGTGATATAGAATAACTTAAATCAGATATAACCCAAGTTCCATTTACTAAAGCTTTACCTGGTGCTACACTTACATTTAGCCCGCCGCCATCAGAAACTAAGTAATCTCCTCCAACTTTATCATAAATCCCCTGACCAAGTACTAAACCACTATAAAGACCTTGGTCGTCTAAATCTTGAACGGCATATTCCAAAATTTCAATATCACTTTTAATTGAATTATTAATACCATTCAATTTAGATGATGTTATCTCTTCATCAGTATTCCAAGCTGGTAATGATGTTGCCATTTATTTTCCTCCTTTACTTTACTAGATGTCCTTGATCCAAACGATGTCCGGCATCACAACGAGCGTATAAACTAGTTCCTTTTGCACTTCTTAAATCGATATTTACATAGCTTTTTCCTGTAATTTGCCACTCTGTTCGATTGATACGGTCTAAGCTAACTCTATCCCTAAGCTTAAATTTTAAATCAGTTACATTAGGTACTTTTCTAATCACCTGTTTTTCTGTTATAATCTTTACATCATAAGAAGTTGGTTCCTTAGGTCTTTTATCTAAATCATAATTAATACCAGCAATAACCCCTATATATTTTTGCTGATAATACTTTGCCTGGCGGTTAGATCTATTCTTAATTATTGACATTATTTAGCCTTCTTTTATTTTTAAAAAAGAAATAAGGTCTAACCTTAATAATTACTTTCTTAGCATCAGGGTATAATGTATAATTATCTACCTGCCAGATTTGGTTATCAAGTCCTTTGAAAATTTGTCCAGTTTGAGGGATTGAATCAAATTCCATTTCAAAAAGTTTCTGATCCCCTAAGAATTCTTTAGATAAGATAACTATCGCTTTATACATTATTATCTACCTCCATAAAATCACGAACTATTGCTTTAGCAATCAAACGTCCTTCTTTGATATAACTTTCTATATCTTGATTAATTCTTAAATCTTTATCAATAAATTGATTATCTAATCTATACTTAACTTTAATTTTAAAACAATTTAAAGATATACTTAGAATCTGATCTTTTGTAATTTTATAATTTATTCTGTTAAGCTGGTTTAGACTCTTACAAATAATTTCTTTTCCTATATTCACATATTCTTTAGTTTCAGAAAATCTATTTTCAATAGAGATTTTATCAATAATATCATCTTTTTTAAAAATAATTTTTGCCTTTTGATCTGAAATTATAACTCTCATAACCTCATAATCATCTTTATACATTAGACCAACCCCTATCTTAAATACTTTCTGCAATATAACAATATAGATCTGTTATATCATGCTTCTCTCTAGCATATTGGTGTTTAACCTTATATATATATAATCTTACCATTCTTTTATATACTGGATGCCAAACTTCAATAATGTCTCCAGCTTGATGAGCCATATTTCCAACAACTTGAATATTCATTTTATTTCTAGACCATTTATGAAGTTGAAGGCGTTGATCTGCTAAATACTGAGCTTGTTGCTCTGTTTGGATTAAAGGATTATCAATCTTGTCCTCTACCTCTCCATATTGGTTAATTAAATACTCATCCATTGCTTCAGCTGCTAATACATCAGGGGCAGCCTGTCCTAGAGGTTTACCATAAATATTAACCGTAATATCTGCATCAGTAGACTTATGATTTTTATTTCTTAATTTTACTTTAACATAATGGTCAGTCTTTTCTTGAATAGATGCATAATCGCTAGTATCCCATTTTTCTTTTATTGCTGTATACTCCATTCTGACATCAACTGCTGTTCTAGTATGATCATCAAAGTAGTATAAAGTTTCTGTATGACTACTTTCTCCTGACATAACGTGCTTAGTAAATGTTACTAATAATTTTTCAGCCAATGGAACTAGTTTCGGTTCGCTGATATTACGCCCGTAAACTCGGACAATATTTTTTATATCATCATCACTCCATTTAGGCTGATAAAATATCACAAAATCAGAATTATCATAGGTCCACGATACAGTTTTATTAAAATTAATTTTAGAAGATCTTAATTTACCTTCTTCATCAAAATAAAGGTTGTGTAGGGCAGCCTGTAAAGGCATAAACATAGCATCCCAGGATAGTTCATCGATAAATTGTACACTTTTGATTGTAAAATCTAAAGGAGCAAGATTTAACTCACTTGGGTTTAAGCCTGCATGATTAATAGCAATATCTGCAACAATATCGTTTGCTTGCATATTTTCATAGATATCTGTTGTAACTTTAGCCTTTAAAAGGTTTTTACTTTTATCAAAGCATTTAACTGATAAGATTTGCTCTGCTCCTCTGGAATATTTTTCAGGTTCAGCAGATCTAATCAGATATATCCCTGCTGGCATATACTCACCATTATTACCTTTTTCAATAATAATCTTATTGTTCTCTTTAAACCAGTTTCTTTTAGTAGAATTAAAATTTAATTTATCATATTGCCCATCTTTATTACTGATTTTTAAATTAGCTTTATTTGCTTGATTATGTTCTGACAACTCAATATCAAAGCTGATCACATCTTTAGTTATGTCATGACTAACTTCATTTTCTGTGATTAATGTTACTCTAGCACAAGGGCTTCTCAATAATGATTTTTGGGCTAATTCTAAATTAGGGGATAAAATCTGCAAATTAATCCTCCTTTCTTTAGATTATTTTAAAAGGTTTTAAAGATAAAGTTACATTTTGATAATAATCTTTTTTCCACGGTGTACCTGTTAAATCAACTATTTCAACTTGATAAGTTTGACTATTAATTCCATCTTGAAAATTATATAAGTTTGCTCCATTGTTAGCTTCAAATAAAGTTAATAATTTATTATAAAAATCGGCATTTATTAAAGGATACTTAATAACAATTCTAGCCTCTTGTAAGATTAACGGATCATCAAAAATAATAGTATCTGCTAAGGTTTGAACTTCACTATAATTTTTAGGAATATTTATCCCTGTATATTGTCCTCTTGGTGGATCATATGGAAACAAATAATCACCTAATTTCATGGTGAATTTATTAATAATTATTGAGGATCTTAAATCTTTAATTCTTTTACTTTTAATCAAGATTGAACTATCTAACTTATCAGCTTTAATTATATCAATTGTTCCTTTTAAATAAGGTTTACTATAATTAATATCATAATGTACCCCTGGCTCAACTTCTATTATCCCTGTTATGTTGCTCTGTCTTTGCCAATAGATTTTATTGATATAATATAAGTGATAATAAGTTTCTGTAAAATCATAACGAGTTTGTTTTGTAGAATAGACTTCATAGTCTATTCCTCTAGTCATTCCATTATAAGTTTCTGGATATTTACGCCCCCAAAATGTCCACGCATCTCCAGATACAAAAGTTTCTTTTGCTTTCCATTCAGCTTCAGTCATACCAATATATAATTCAGATTTAATTTCTGAATTATTGTATATCCAATCATCTTGTTGTAAATAAAGATCTAATAAATCAGGATCACCACTTATAGTAATATTACCTGATAAATTCCCTTGACCTTGTCCTTTGATAAATATACTTGAATTTAATTTATCGTAAGGTAATTCAACTTTAATAGAACATCCGACATTTGGATAGCTTTCACCTTTAATATGACTTACTTCTTTAATAATGTTTAATTCACTTGATAAATCCTTAAATTCTTTCCAAAGATAAGGTAGTACGTTAATGTTTCCATCTATATCATCATGTGGATCTAGCCTTCTAACTTTTAATTGCCCTGCTAAATAAGGATAGCTAGATTTTTTATTCCTTTCTCTTCTTAAAATATTAACTTGTGAAGAAAAATAGGAATTAGTCGTTTGACGAGCAAATATCCTTCCTTGCATAGTTAAACTGTGTTCAACCTTAATCTTAGTAATTAAAGCATTATAACTTAAATCTGACCAGATAAACTGTAAACCTTCAGTATTTGGTTTAGGTCCTACAATTTGACCAGGTTCTCTAATTATGTTGATTTCACTAGACAAGTGACTATGATAAAAAGGTCTAACCTTCATTAGTGAATACAACTCAGATATCTGATAAATATCAATAGAACCATCTAATCTTCCAGGGCTTAAAGTTTCTCCTATGATTGCTAGATCACTAAAACCTTTTTGCCTTGTTGTGACAAAGCTCCATTTTTGAGTAATACCTTCACTTGGAATCAATATACTAGCTTTGATATACCCACTATTAACATATAAACTGCTTTCTAATATTTCTTTATACCAAACATCTATATTTGATGATATTGCGTTAAATCCACTTTTCCTAATCTTTATCGACCCTGTTAAATCATCAGTTACATTCTGTTTTACTTTTATATTAGATTTTAATAAAGTTTTATGCCAAACCTCAATATAACTTAATTTCTCCAATTCACTAACTGTAATTGAACTTGATAAATCAGAATTACCTGGTATTCTTGGTGTTAAAGTACCATTAAGGTTATCCATCGAATTGAATCTTGGTTGAATCGATCCGAACATATAAGGTTTATTGATTGAAAAATCACTATTAAGATCATCCATTAAGTTAAATCTAGGTGTCAAACTACCATCAAAATTATCTACTGAATTAAATCTTGGTCGAATTAATCCTTTAAGATTATGACCTAGCACTTCAATAGAACCTTTTATTTGATAACTAAAATCAATACTACTAATTAAATCGTCAATATCCCAGGATGATTTTATATTCATAAATCCTTTAAAATCTTGATCTTTATCTTGCTCAACTGTAATTGATCCATTAGTCTCTGATCTGCCAGCAGAATATATAATATCTAATGTATATTCAATCTCTAATTCTGGAGGATAATATTCATATTCACTAGAATAAAAAGATTTTACTGAATCAAACTTCTCATCTTTAGCTTTAATTGCAAAACCATAATTTTCTTTATCAGTTTCATCCCACTCTGTTACAAGATCTGTTATGTCAATTTCAACATAACCAAAACCATCACCAACTGAATTCTCAACAATTATATTGTCTAAGTTAGGCTGATTATCCCAAGTGACTCCAAGTTCATCCCAATGCTCTTTTAATAATAAAACTTCTATATCTATTTTAGGATCGAAATCAGGAGATTTATAGAATCTTAATTTAGCTTTCTTGACCTTAGCTTCATAAGGTAGATTTTCTTTAACAGGAAAGTAAATAAAAGCCCTGTAAACTTCATCTTTAGACTCTGAATAACCAACCATTAACTGCTGTTCAGTACCATAATTTAAAGTCGGAACATTTTCACGAACAAAAGCATCCTTAGTTGGATTAAGAGTTATATTATAAGTCGGAGGTGGCTTAATATCAGCTAATACAGCAAATTGACCGTTCGGATTAACAAAAATTTCGCTTATTAAATTTCCTACCTGGTTAACTTTAATAAAACTTTTAAAATCATCAATATAAGTTGGAATTACATCATATTGACCCAATAATGTATTTTTGGAAGCAACTTCTAGAGTTGAAGTTGTGTTAAAGTTATAAGGAACAGTCATATATCCTTTACAATCATTTGGACCATTAATAATATTAATTATTCCTTCTAAATCTGCTAGCATTTAATCACATCCCATTGTATTGAGATTTTAAACTGGCTTGCCTTTTGCTATAATTTTAAAAGTACCTCCATTTTTAACTGATATATCAGAAGATAACCTGACATAAAATTTTTTAACTTCTCCAGGAGCAAGAGAACCATCTAAATAAATATAATCTTCTTCAATAAAAGGATTCTTGTATTTGCTTAATTTTAATTTTATACCTTGATCTAAACTCGATTGTTCAACCCAAATCTCTATAAATCCAATATCAAAACCACATCTATTCTCTAAAACAACTTCTTTAACCAAGGAAGTTGATCCAGCTGTCATTATTCCAAAATCTAAGTATTTAATTATATCGCCCGATGTATTAGATAATATGTTGCCATTAACATTTTTAAAAATTATATTAGGTACATCTCTATATTGAACGACTAATCTAGGAGGGTAACTGCTTAAATAGCTGTAAAAAGTAGAACGTCGCCCCCAACCAGTTCTTAAAGCAATACCATAAAGCGGATTTTCACCTGAAATACTCTCTTTATATCTGTCTGTAATATCCCAAATCCACCAATCGGGATTATTAAAATTTTGAGGATTATTTCCTATATAATCTCCTTTAATAATTGATTTCCAATTAGTTCCTCTATTAAAATCAGATAATAATTCCTGAGGATAAAGCCAACTTGCATTAGAATATTTACATAATACTTCAAAAGTAACCTTCTCTATCCTATTAAATTGATCGACTGTTGTTGGAATCCTAAAGCCAGGAGTCCACATATTTTGAACAGTACCCCAAACTCCACAAGCTGCTGTATACCTATCATCTGCTGGATGTAAATGTTCAGTATGGTCATACCCAACCCATTGAGTAACATAAAGAATTTCATTTTCAATATAAGTTGTTGGATCGATTATAACTGGATAAGTGGCTGTATCTAGAAAAGATACATCAGTTATGATTAATTCAATAGCATCATAACTATCATAAGTAGTCATTTGATACTCAATGCCATAATTATAATTATCATTATCATCTAGCATATAAGGGGTATCTAACACCCAAATAATTTCTTTAGTTTGCTGATCTACAAATTCAACTTCTCCTTTATCATTTAAACGAAAATCAACCCCATCAGATTTTAAAGTAAAGATGAAACTGGTTTGATCTGGTTTTTCTTTTAGTATTATATTCTCTTTTAATCTTGTCTTTTCTACGATGTACTCAACATCAACGCCGGGAAAACAATCAATAAATTTAAATTTATTGTCTTGATAAATATAATCTGTTGGTAGAGCATCAACCAACTTATAATTAACCCACCTACTTCTATTATTCTTGTTTTTAAATTCAAATGAGACTAAATGTTTATTTTTAGAAGTTTTATCATAAAAGTAGGTGAAGTATAAGTTAGAAGTTACCCCATGGGTAAATTCCCAAACTGATAGAGGCTCAATATCAAGAATTATATCCTTCCAGCTTCCTTTTTGATCCTGATAGTGAACTGGTCCCATATTAATAACTGTTTCTTTCACACCATTTCCTTTATCATAATGTTTTGTGTACAAATCTCTTTTTTCTATTATTTCAGTTGCCAATTCAACTCACCCCCTACATCAACCTCTAAAGGAGCTTTAATTCTATCAGTTTCTTTTCCATTTCTGATAAAAACTAATTCTCCTTCTAGGTCTTTATTAGATACTAACCAAATATAAATATAAGGTTTTTTATTAAAAGGCATCTTAAAAATAGATTTGAAGTGAAAGTCAACATTATTAAAGGTTAACTTTGCTTTATAACCTAAGTTATATTGATTAATCCTTGATGGATCTCTTTTTAATTGGTTTTGTGGCTTAACTCCTGGTGCTAATTTTCTAATATTCATCACAGTTTCAGCATCTTTATAAGTAATGATATCATTGTAATTCTGTCTAGGATTACCTGTTAATAAGTAATCACGCTCTTTAGTACGATAAATAATATCTATTCTTTGACCAAATATTTTAAAGGTGCCATCTGGAACTTCATAATAGACTTTACGCCCGTGACCAACTAATCCAAAACGAATTAATTTTTTTCTATCTATCTGATAAAAGTCATTATGTTCTTTAGTCTTAAAATCATATTCAGAAAAGAGAGTACCATTTAGATACTCTCCAACCCAAATAAAATCTTGTTTAACTGGTGAAAATGCCTGAACTCTATCCATCAAAAAACCTCCTCATTGTATTGAGAGAATTATTATACATACTGATAAGAGACTCTAGTTAAAAAGACCACGTTTCCAGCTGTTGCTGTTGGTGGTACTTCAGCATGTAAAGTTACACGAGCAAAATTAGCATTATCTGCTGCTGCATTTGGATCTCCTGTATTAGCAAGACCTGATATTTCTCCTGGATTTGTTGCTCCTTCTGCCTCTATGGTCTTAGTTATAGTTCCTCCAATAGCTCCAAATGTATCAGCAGAACCATTTTGAAGAGAGTCACAACGAGCCTTAATCCAGGTATCAGTTACTAATTCTCCAGTATTACCACCTGCTGAATCTTTAGTTGTGATCTGGCAATTTTGCATGGTAGAGACATCATTTGTTCCACCTTTATTATTCCAGATATCGACAGTAAAATCAGCTGATACAGAACCTGCATCAACTGTTCCTATATTCCATTGACTAACTGCATTATTATTTGGATCATACCAACTTACTATTGGTGCTGGCATAAACATCACTCCTTTTCTTAAGTTAATTGCTCTAAAATTTTAAGGTTTAAAACTACATTAGATCGATAAGAGCCCTTTTTATATACTTGTCCTGTAAAATGGACTATTTTCACAGAATAAATATGACCATCTTTAGGATCATAATTAAACTCTTGATCTAACTCATACTTGTTCTTTAAAGATTGAAAGAAATTCTCTTCCATTAATGGGTATTCATAAGAAACTAAACTACCTTTAATATGAACCCCCCAATTTAAAGTCACATTGCTGCTATAAGTAGAAACATCTACTCTTGATTTTACCTTCTTAATTCCACTCCAGGCATTATCTGGTGGTAAGTAGGGGAATGTATAGCCCCCTAGAATATGAGACATACATTATCCCTCCTATAAACTATATAATCCTAATCCAAAATCATTATCCTTTAATATTTCTAAAACCTTAGCAGCTGTCATATTTGCTAACTGTTCTCCAGCTTGATTAAACCCTTCTTCTCCAGCTCCTTCAACTTGAACAGCTCCTGGTTGAACATTAACAGTTAATTTAAGATTGCCACCTTTTACAGATCCTTGACTTCCTTTAGCTCCAATAGATAGCAGACTATCTATATTAACAACGCTTTTAGCTATCTCACGTAAGATAGTTATAATCTGAGTGTCAGTATTAGCTACTTGTTGACTGGTAAATCCACCATTTGTACTAGCTCTAGTATCTGGTTGTCTAGATCCTCCTACACCTCCAGTTTCAGGATCATCCTCAGGACGTTCTGTTTTACCTGGTGAATCAATGGTATCTATTTCTCCAAATAACCAACCAAGCAACATATTATAAGCCTTAATGAAGAAATTAATCACACTAATAATAGTTTCGACTACAAAAGCTAAAACTTTTGCTAAAACCTTAATAATAGGTACTATAACTTTCATTATCATAGCTAGAATTCTTCCAAATAATTGACCGATTAAAATTAAAGGTTCAATTAAGGGTTGAAGTGCTTGAAATAAACTCTCAAATACAGGTATCAAAGGTTCTAAAAATGCCTGAAATGCATCCATAATACCACCAATAAATTCATTAAACCCTTCTAATTGAGCAAATAAGCTTGTAATCATTTCGATAGCCCCACCAACTACATCTCCTGATGCCATTGTCATGGCTCCTTGAGCAAATCCTGGTGCTGCTGCCTCAGCTTTTTCTTCTGTTGACATTTGAGCTAGCTCTTCTTGACG
>NZ_LWDV01000002.1 GCF_001693735.1 Orenia metallireducens | reverse complement strand
AAATTTATTAAAAGCCGCAGCTCTTATTACAGAACTACGGCTTTTTTTATGCTTTCTTACTTTTTATTTATTTTTCTTTCAATTCACTAAGCAGTTTGTCAAGAATCGGATCACCTATATAATTTTCTATTGGAATGATCCTCTTATCTTCATGGGAAAGTCTAGCTCTTTCTTGCAAGTTTTTATGGACTACAATAATATCTGCATCTTGAGGAACATCTTCTATTCTATAGTGTTTTACTTCAATACCACTAATACCTTGTTTTTCTAATTTTTTTCTAAAAGTTGTTGCTCCCATAGCACTACTACCAGCTCCTGCATCACAAGCAAATGCTATTTTATTAACATTTTCAACAGAATCAACACTAGTATTGCTCGCTGAGTTTAGAATCTGCTTACCTTCAGATTTCATAGATTTTGACTTTTCTACAGAGTTTTCAAAATCATCTTCTTCATCTGATTCTCCTTGTAATTTTAATATAGCAGATGTAACTACAAAGGAAACTGCAGCAGCGACAATTACTCCAGCAATAATCCCTAAGAAATTACCTTTAGGTGTTAAACCTAGATATGCAAATATTGAACCAGGACTAGGACCTGCTACAAGTCCTACATTGAAAATTTGAAAAGTTGCAATCCCTGACATTCCTCCAGCAATCATCCCTAAAATTGTAAGGGGATTCATTAAAACATATGGGAAATACAATTCATGAATACCACCAAAGAAGTGAATGATTATAGCACCTGGGGCAGTACGTTTAGCAGTCTTTTTTCCAAAGAAAGTGTAAGCCAGCAATAGTCCAAGACCAGGACCTGGGTTAGAAGCCACTGTAAAGTAAATAGACTTCCCTACTTCTGCGGCTTTCTGCATACCTAAAGGATAATAAATTCCCTGATCAATTACATTATTTAAGAATAATACTTTAGCTGGTTCATTGATAATAGATAACAAAGGTAACATACCAGTATCTACTAATGCTTGAATCATAGATTTTACAACATTATTTGCCGCCTCAATAACAGGACCAATAAAAAGGTAGGACACAACCATTAGTAAAAATCCTAAAATACCAAGAGAAAAGTTATTGACTATCATTTCAAAGCCAGCAGGAACATTACCTTCTATAGCTTCATCAAACTTCTTTATGACCCAACCACCTAAAGGACCAATAATCATTGCACCTAAAAACATTGGGATATCCGAACCAACGATTAATCCTATAGCTCCAATAGCTCCCATTACCGCTCCTCTTTTGCCTCCAACCATTTTACCCCCTGTATAAGCTAAAAGCAAAGGTAACAAGTAAGTTATTGCTGGCCCAACTATCTCTGCTAGTTGCTCATTAGGAAGCCATCCTGTTGGAATAAACAAAGCCGTCAAAATACCCCATGCAATAAATGCACCTATATTTGGTAATACCATATTGGTTAAAAAACCACCAAAAGCCTGAAGTTTAGCACGAAATGACTGAGTTGGAACTGTAGCTTGAATATCTGACATAATATACCCCCTTGTTAAAATATACTATTTTTAGTATTCTTGATCAACAATATAATATAATTATAACCTTATAGTATCTTATACTTATACTAGATTCTTGATCAACAATATAATAATAACCTTATAGTATCTTATACTTATACTAGATTCTTAATCAACAATATAATTATAAAATTATAGTATCTTATACTAGGATATTAACTTTACTTCTCAACCTACTACAAACTGAAGCTTCATGAAAAGATCTTTATCAATTTCATGCAGATAATATCACTCCACTGTCTTGATAATTTTGATTAACTCTTCTTCGCTTTCCACATTTTCAAATTTGTTCCTCACCTCCTCATCAGCTAATATAGAAGATAGGTCAGCTATTAGTTCTAAATGTCCTGAATTATCTTCTGCAGCCAAAACAACAGAAATATTTACCTCCTTTCCTTCAGGATAAAGTACAGGTTTTTTCAACTTTAAAAAAGATATACCTGTTTTTATTACACCTTCTTTATCTTGTGCATGGGGCATAGCAATTCTAGGAACTATAACCATATATGGTCCATTATCATAAACATTCTTAATCATAGACTGAATATATTTGTCAGTGATAAAGCCTTTTTTGAGTAATGGCTTTGCAGCTACCTTAATAGATTCTTCCCAAGAAGAAACTTCATCTAAGAAATTTATATTCCCTTTTAAATATTGGCTTAGCATTTTAGCCCTCCTCTTCCTAATTCATTTATTTTATTAACTCTTGGCATCCTTTATCTTTTAATTTATAGTAACCTTTTGCAATTTTATCTTTAAGTTTTTGATTTTCAATTCCAGTAAAATGGGAAATAGCTTCCTCTATACCTTTTTCTTGAATATATTTCTCTAAACGAACAGCTTCTTCATCGTTGGGGTTATGGAATAAAAATGCAGCAGAAATGGCAATACTTAAGCATTCTACCGAAGTCCCTAATTCAAAAATTTCTCTAAGCGGTTTAATTAAACGTTCATCATAACCTAGTTTTCGTATAGGAGATCTACCTACTCGTAAAACATTATCACTAATGTTTTTATTTTTAAATCGTTTTAGTGTTTTTTCAATAAAAGAGTCTATATCTTTAGAGTTAAAATGTAATTTTTTAACAACATACTGTTTGACTTCATTTAGTACTTTTCTCATAAAACCTTCAAATTCAGGCTTTGCTAATGTACTTTGAATAGTATCTTCTCCCCCTGCAAATCCAATATAAGCAGTTGCTGCATGTCCCATATTTACCATATATAACTTTCTTTTAATATAAGGATCCAAATTATCAACATAGATAACATCTTCTATTAAGGGCAAATCTAAATTCATCATTTCAGATTTATTAATAACCCACTCATAAACAGGTTCAACTAAAGCAACCTCTCCTTTTTCAGTTTCTTTTGATAAAGCAAGACGGTCAATGGCCGAATTTGGAAACCCGACAAATTCACATATTTCTTCCATTTCTTCAGGAGATACATGCTTTTCAATCTCCCTTTTCAAAGTTGAAGAGGCATTAATGGCATTTTCATTGGCGATAACATCTATATTTGTTTTATTTTCCTTTACCCTCTTTAAAAGTCCTTCAGAAAGAAGTTTTGCAATTTTAGATAAATTTACAATTCCTACTGAAGTTGTAATTAAATCAGCTTCTAGGATAGCCTGAATAACTTTCTCTCCTTCTGTAATACTATTTAATGCAGTAACAGGAGCTACAGTTTCTGTAGTATGATGATTATCTAGTAATTCAATTGAATAACTATTAGTTTTGTTAATAGATTCAAGTACCCCTTCATTAACATCCACAAAACAAATTTCATAACCTGTTTTATTTAATAAATACCCAATAAGACCTTTTCCAATGTTCCCTGCACCGAAATGAAGTGCTTGCATTCTACTCCCCCCTTTATTTACTATGATTCATTCTTTTTCAATCTGCCTTATATTCTTTTCTAAATTATATAGATTTGCGCATATAATTGATGAATCAATTGAAATTTCTTGTTTATTCATTTATTTCTCTCTTTTTCGTTTATATTTACATTATAAAACATTTATAAAGAAAAGTAAAGCATAAATACGCATATTATCCTATTTGTTTTTGCATTTTTGTTATTTTTTCACATCAATTTATCTTCTTAGATTTACAAGACACTATTACCACCATTCCCCCTTATAAACTTATAAATTAATATTAGGAGTATTTAATATTATAATATAAAATTTGCATTTTTGAATTTTAGTTGTTCAACAATCTACAATTAGAACAGAAGACCTTAGGAGTTAGATTGATTTTATAAACGAAAATCTAACCCCAAATTCCTAATCAATTATAATTTATTAATTATCTGTTCAGTAATTTCTTCAGCAACAAAACCAAAATGTTTACCTAGCTCTTCTCCTGACCCACTTTCTCCAAAATCTTCAACACTAACTACATGATACTTAGCTCCTAACAGCTGATACCATCCTTGACCTACTCCTGCTTCAATTGCTACCCGTAAAGCATCCTGAGATCCTAATACTTCTTCTATATAATCTTTTCCTTGAGAAACAAATTTATTTCTCTCTGGTACAGATACTACTCTTGCCTTCTTGCCTTCATTTTCTAGTTTATTTGCTACCTCTACTGCCAATGAAACTTCACTACCTGCTGCAATTAAAACTACTTCTTCATTATTAGAACTTCTTACCACATATCCACCTTTATAAATATTCTCTGGCTTTTCTTTTTTAATATGAGGTAAATTCTGTCTAGTCAATACTAAAGCAGTTGGACCATCAGTCTTTTTCATTGCTTGAACCCAAGCTGCTTTTACTTCTTCTTCATCAGCTGGTCTAAGTACCTGTAAATTAGGTATTAATCTTAAAGATTCAGTTTGTTCTATCGGTTGATGTGTTGGTCCATCTTCTCCTACATAAATAGAGTCATGAGTTAATACATAAATTACTGGTTGTTTCATTAATGCAGCCACTCTAATAGCAGGTTTCATATAATCTGAAAAGACATGGAAAGTAGATACAAAAGGTCTTAATCCACCATAAACAGAAATTCCATTGGCAATCGCTGCCATAGCATGCTCTCTAACTCCAAAACGGAAATTACGTCCATCAAAATTATCCTTCTGAATCTCACCATATTTATTAAGATAAGTCTTATTAGATGGTGCTAAATCGGCAGAACCACCTACTAAATAAGGTACTTCATCGGCAACTTTCTGTAAAACTATTCCTGAAGAACTTCTACTTGCAATAGGAGCTTTTATATCTAAATTCATAATTGTATCTTTAAAATCAACTGGAAGTCCTAAATCATAAGCCTGGTCCCATTCTTTCTTTAAATCAGGATTAGCCTTAGCCCATTTTACAAATTTATCTTCCCACTCTATATCTTTATTTTCTAATTCTTCTAATCTATTAATTAAAAATTCCCTTACCTCTTCTGATACATAAAACTTTTTATCAGTTGGTAACCCTAAATTTTCTTTTAATCCTTTAATTTCTTCTTTACCTAAAGGAGCCCCATGAGCTGCACTAGTACCCTCTTTAGTAGGTGACCCACAACCTATTTTAGTCTTAGCAACTATAAGTGTTGGTTTATCTTCTACTTCCTTAGCCTTTGCAATTGCTTCTTTGATAGCATCTATATCATGTCCATCTACTTTATCAATAACATGCCAATTATAAGCTTTAAACCTTGCTGGTACATCCTCAGTAAAGGTAATATCTGTACTACCACCAATTGAAATATCATTATCATCATAGATAGCAATTAACTTACCTAAACCTAAATGGCCAGCTAAAGATGCAGCTTCTGCTACAATTCCTTCCATCATACACCCATCACCTAGTAATACATATGTATAATGGTCTATAATTTCATAATCATTAGTATTATATTTTTCAGCAGCTATTCGTTCTGATATTGCCATTCCAACTGCATTAGCAAAACCTTGACCTAAAGGCCCTGTCGTTGTTTCTACCCCTGGAGTATAACCGTATTCAGGAT
Source organism: Orenia metallireducens (assembly GCF_001693735.1). GTDB lineage: Bacteria > Bacillota > Halanaerobiia > Halobacteroidales > Halobacteroidaceae > Orenia > Orenia metallireducens. The sequence continues at coordinate 36,773 of NZ_LWDV01000002.1, read as the reverse complement.
GACCTGGTGTCTTAGAATGTAACTGTCTAAAGTTCTTTAAATCTTCTAATGATAAATCATAACCAGATAAATGAAGTAAAGAATACAAGAATATAGATCCATGCCCTGCTGATAAAACAAATCTATCACGATTAGGCCATTGAGGATTCTTTGGATTATGATTCATCACTTCACTAAAAAGTACAGCTCCTATCTCTGCGCAACCTAAAGGCAAACCTGGGTGACCAGAATTTGCTTTTTGCACAGCATCTGCTGATAAACCTCTTATTGTATTAGCTACTTGTTTTAACAAATCAAATACCTCCTTCAGTCCCAACAAAAATTAATTTTTTTTCTGTTCCCAGTCTGCCATAAATTTTTCTATTCCAACATCAGTTAATGGATGATTACTCATTTGCTTAATTACACTAAATGGAATAGTCGCAATATCTGCTCCAATTAAAGCAGCCTCTTTTACATCCAGTGGGTTTCTTATACTAGCTGTTATAATCTCACTTTCTAAACCATAATTACTAAGGATTGTAGCTATCTCACTAATTAATTCCATTCCTGTATGAGCTATATCATTTAATCTTCCAACAAATGGACTAATATACGTAGCTCCTGCTTTAGCAGCAAGTAATGCTTGATTAGCTGAAAAAACTAATGTAACATTAGTTTTAATCCCCTCTTTAGTTAATGCTTTTGTTGCCTTTAATCCTTCAACTGTCATAGGAATTTTAATAACTACATTTAAAGATATTTTAGCTAATTCTCTTGCCTCTTCAATCATTCCTTCAGCATCTAAACTTATAACTTCTGCACTTACTGGCCCATCAACTATCTCACAAATCTCTTTAATTCTAGTATGAAAATCAACATTTCCTTCCTTAGCTACTAGACTAGGATTAGTCGTAACACCATCAATCACTCCTAAACTAGCTGCTTCTTTAATCTCTTCTAAATTAGCAGTATCAATAAAAAACTTCATTAAAATTCCTCCCTATAATTTATATCGTTCTGTTAAGTTATATAAAAATTAAGCCCCTTCTCCTCTAAAGAGTATAATAGTTTTAATCCTTCAGAAAGAGGGGCCTATGACCACAATAAAATACAATATCAAAGATGTTTCTCAATTGATCTTTACAAATTGAGTTTTGTATCTTTATTCTAAATTTGCATGGTACTGCCAAAGACTTTCCATATCGATATTCTTTTCTCTGACCATCATTAATGCTATTGTATCACCTAATAATAGTAAAGACTGTTCAAATAAACTTGTCATTGGTTGAACTGAATCTACTCCTTCAACTGGTAAATCTGGATCATTACTAGCAGGAATTCTGATAAAGAAATCAGAAAATTCATTCATAGGACAATTTGGATTTCTCCCAATATGAAAAACTGTTGCATTATATTGCTTTGCTTTTTCTGCAATTGCTAAAGGAAAAGCTGTTCCTCCACTTCCAGAACCTACAATCAACAAATCATCTTCTGTAATAGCCGGCTCAGTAATCTGACCAACAATATAACAATCAACACCTAAGTGTGCTAAACGTTTTGCAACTGATTTTAGTGAAAGTAGTACTCTTCCAACTCCTACAAAGAAAACTTTCTCTGCTTTTTTGATTTCTTCTATTAGTTTATTTACCTCATCAGCATTAACTTTGCCTAAAGTTTCTCCTAATTCCTTAATAATATCTTTTTGAGCCTCATTATATTTTGACATATTTTATTCCTCCCTTAATTTTAATCCTTCCATGATACCTTCTTCCATAATCACTTTATTTTCTGCAATACTTCTACCAGACCTAAACAAACTGGTGCTACCTGCTACCAATATATTTGCTCCAGACTTCACTAATTTTGGAATAACTTCTAAAGAAACACGTCCGTCTACTTCAATATTTGTATTCAATCCTCTGTCTTTAATTAATTTATATAAATCTTTCACCTTTTTTTCAGCATAGGCTACTTGCTTTTCATTTTTATCTGCTGCAAATCCAGGATTCATTAGCATTAGCATGACTGTGTCACATAACGGTAGTACATAGTCTAAATCATTTAGTGAAGTTGCTGGATTTAAAGCTAATCCTGCTTTAACTTCATTTTTTCTTATTAACTTCAAAAGTCGATCGATATGAGTGCTGCTTTCACAATGGAAAGTTATTTGCTGGACTCCAATGTCTAGCATCTCTTTGATGAAAAATTCATTATTATTAGACATAATATGAACATCAAAATCCATATCTGTGATTTTTCTTAGTTGCTTAATTGTGCCTATGCCTAGTGGCATACTTGGACTAAAATACCCATCGATCACATCAATATGCAGTGTACTTATTCCTTCTTTTTCAATCTCTCTTATACTCTTTTCTAAGTTACATAAATCTGCACACATAATTGATGGATTAATTGAAACTTCTTGTTTATTCATTTATCTGCCTCCTTTTTATTTATATGTACATTATAAAACATTTATAAAGAAAAGTAAAGCAAAAATATGCATACTTTTTATTCGTTTTTGCGTTTTTATTATTTTTAGTGCTGATTCATTCTTCTTTAATGTATGATTTCTTACTGCCAAATCATCCAAACCTACCTCCTCACACCACTTACGAACAAGTTTATAAGCTTATCTTTAATCTCTTTGATTTTATTTCTATCCCTAATTGGTTCCATTGGGTTCTCCATTTGACCCCCTGTATAATAATTAATTTGATTATATCCATCTTAATATAGGTTACTTGATTTAATAATAGTAATTATGCCTGATCATATCCATTATTAGTAAATTGGTATTAAAAAAAGAGCTAGGTTGCAAGGCACCTAACTCTTTACAGAAGTAAAGCTGAAAAACAATTCTATCCTATCTTAGAAAGGGTGACTAAATTATAATGAGTAAAGCAATTAACAAAGATGACTTATTTAATAAACTGGTCTTAGCAACTGAGGCTACTCCTATAGTTTCTCAGATTCAAGGGATAGATAAGGAGAATATCTTTACAGTTAGAAATGTTACTAGTGGTGATAAGATTAAAGAGTTTGTAGTAAAAGAAAAACCTAAACAGGTAATAAACTTTTTAGATCATCATATGACTATTAGAATAGAGGATTACCTAAGGAAAAAAGGGGTTAACTTGATTTTAGAGGATAGCATTGCAAAGATAAAAGGGGATAATAAAATCAAGAGTATAGTTACTAAGTTAGGTCAAGAGATTGAGACTGAGATGTTGATTGTAGCTATTGGGGTTAAACCTAATGTTAGATTAGGTGAAGAGATAGGTATTAACCTAGGAGAGAGTGGAGCAATTAAGGTTAATCGCAGAATGGAGAATAACCTTAAGGATATTTATGCAGTTGGTGATTGTGTAGAGAGCTATTCTTTAATTACAGGTCAAGGTATTTATCGACCTTTAGGAACTGTTGCTAATAAGATGGGACGAATCGCTGGAGACCAGCTAACAGGAGGTAATTTAACCTTTAGAGGTGTTTTAGGAACAGAAATTGTTAAACTTTTTGATTTAGCAATTGGATATACTGAATTATCAGAAAAGGAAGCAATTAAGCTAGGCTATGAAGTAGAAGTTATTTATAACATTAAACCAAATCAATCTAAGTATTTTAGTGAAAGCTCTAATATGACGATTAAAGCTATTGCTGATTAAGAATACTACTAAATTATTAGGAGTACAGATTATCGGTAAGAAGGGTGTAGATAAGAGGATAGATGTCTTTGCGACTGCTATTAGTTATGGTGTTAAGGCAGAGGATTTATTCTACTTAGATCTTGCTTATTCACCTCCCTTTTCTACTACCAAAGATCTAGTGATGTATACAGGAATGATCTTAGATAATAATTTAAATCAAGGAGTAAAAACCATTACACCTCAAGAATTAGTTGAGAGAAAGAATGATGGTATGGTCAAGACTTTCAAATTATAGATGTTAGAGCTAAAAAGCAGCATGAGCAATCCCATGTTGATAATGGGAGTAGTATTCCATTATCTGATTTGAGAGAAGAGGCTAATAATTTAGATAAGAATAAAATCACTGTGACTTATTGTAATAGAGGGGTAATTGGGAATGCTGTTCAGAATCTCTTGATTAATTTAGGTTTTAAAGAGGTCTATAATTTGACTGGTGGTCATTAAAATTATATGTGGCAAAAGAAGATTGATTTTGACAAATAACAAAAATTGATTTATTGATATTATAGTAAATTAATTTACTATAACGACAAACTCCGAGCTGAGCTGTCCTCGGGTCTAGCATGAGAATAGCGATTAGTAGTAGCAATTGAAGAATGTCCAAGGGTGTCTCGCACCACATGAGGAGCTACCCCCTTATCTAGTGCATGGGAGGCGTGGGCATGGCGTAACCAATGGGGACTAACTTCCTTATCAATTCCAGCTTTTTTAGCAACCTTTTTTACAATTCGATATGCTGCCGAAGGATCTAAGTGTCCGCCCTTTTGACTCTCAAAGATTGGATCGTCTTGATTAGCCTCCTTTTTAAGTTTGATTAATTCTTCCCAAGTCTTTGGACTAAGAAAGACTGTCCGAGTCTTACCACCCTTGCCGAAGATATTTAAGACTCCTGCATCCTTATGGATTTGGGCATCTCTCCATTTTAAGCTACAGATTTCACTGACCCTTGCTCCAGAGACATACATTAATCTAATCAAAACATAATTTCTCTGATTTTTGGTATTAGCTAACATTCTAAATATTTCTTCTTCACTTAAGATCTTTTCGCCCAAGCGATTCTTTACTTTAGGTGTTTGAATTGGAGTTCCTACATTATAATAGAGATAGCCAATCTTATTAGCAAAAGAGAATAAAGATTTAATCGCCGATAGCTTTCTAGCTCTAGTAGAATCAGCCAAACCCTTTTCCTCTAAAAAATTAGAAAAATCTTGAAGATCCTCTAAGCGGACCTCTCTTAAAGATTCTAATTCTATGTATTCCAAAAATTCGCTGACATCTCTCTGATATCCTCGCTGGGTATGGTTGCTTTTTCCATAGAGCCACATCTGGATAACTTTGTCATCTGTCCGCCCTTGATTTCTAATTTGATAACTACTATCGATCTCATTATCTATTTTATGGATTTGATTCAAAATTAAACTCATCCTTCCTTAAAATATATTTATAACGTTTTTATTACTTCTAAACCTAATATTTTAAGTAAAAAATAGCTAAAAATCCCCTTCTAAAAAACGCACGATAAGTGACGTTATCTTGCGTTTTTTATTCTATCACTTTTTATTCTTTTTGTCTAATAGCTTGAATAATTGATTCAATCCTTTTAATAATTAAAAATAACTATGACTGACAAACTATTCTATAAAATTAAAACATATTAATTTAACAATAGAAAAAATCAAAATCATAGCAGGTAAGGGATCAAAAGATAGAATAGTTTATGTAAAGAATAGAGTTTTAAAAGTATTAAGGGCTTGGAGAGAGACAAGTCTGATAGTGCTTGCAAATATTTATTTCTATCTAATGCCCCTAAAGCAAAAGCTATTTGTATTGGGTCATTACATTCATAACCAAATTTTATTGGAGAAGCAAGAGTAAGTAGACTCATTCCTAAATTCTTTACTCCATCCTCTGAACGAGCATGTAAAATTGCTACCCCTTTAGCGATTACAATATAAGGACCATTAACCTCTATAGACTTAATCATTGCATCTATATATCTATTTTCAATTAAATCATCTTTTAGTAAAAGCTCTCCTGCTTTATTAGTAACATCATACCAATCTTTTGCCTTTATTTTAGTAGCTATGCGTTCTTGAAGTAATAGATTCAATAACATTTCTTATTTCACCTCTTCCCAGTAGTCAAGTTATTTGCTAAATTATTAATTTTTTCTTTTCTTAAAAAGTGTGGCAAAATCATAATATTTTAGACTAAACAATAAGTAATATCCCTTTATTTCTATCTTGAATTCTATAAGTTGATATAGAAAGATTAATTATTTTACTTTCTTTCCAAAAGGACTATAGTAAAATTATAATAATTGGATCTTACTTATTAATTTTTAAAAGAAAAGCAGAGATTGATGATCAGACTTTAAAGAAGATAGAGTAGATTTTTATGGTTTTTTAAGGGGGGGAAATTAAAGCAGAAAAAAAGTAAAAAAATAAATTAGATCAAAAATATGATTCTGTTTCAAAGGTGATATTGTTATCTTTATGATAGATATTATTGGGATCAAATGTTGAAATTTATTTTAATTAATATTATAATTGTAACATCAATTCTAAAACTTATTATCCTTATTATTGTAACATCGATGTTAAAGTTTATTGTAGTTTTTATTCTACAATCAATGTTAATGTTTATGTTCTAGTTAATTGTAAATTTTATTGTTAAGTTTATACAAAATTTATTGTAATTAATATTATATATGAGATTGTTTATATTATGATAAATATTATTTTAATATTTATTACAAATATTATGTTGTTTATTATTTATTTATTATTGTAAAATTTATTGAAATACTAACATAACAATACATAGGAGGGATTAGATGAAGAAGATAGCCTTTTATAACAATAAGGGTGGCGTTGGTAAGTCTACATTGGCAGTAAATATTGCTCATGCTTTAGCTAAGGTTGACTATAAGGTTTTATTAATTGATTTGGATTCACAGAATGATTGTTCTTTAATGTTAGGGATTGATAGGAATCAAGAGAGGAAGAGTTTTTATGATTTAATTAATCCTCATTCAGCGGCTAATATTAAGGAGTGTATTATTGAGGCTAGAGAGAATTTAGACTTACTTCCTAATAGCAAGTATGAGATTATCGAGAAGGAGTTTAATAATAATGCGATGTTTCTAACTACCTTACTTGATGAGAAATTGGCAGGCTTAGAGGAGATGGATTATGATTATGTGATCTTTGATTGTAGTCCTTCAAGAAGTATCATCAATAGTGCGATATTGTTCTTTATTGATTATATCTTTATTCCTGTGCAGCTAGAGATACCTGCTATCGATGGGCTGGCGACTATCTTTGACTATTTAGAGGATTTAAGATTGGATTTTGCTAAGATTAAATTGATCATTCCTAATATGTATGATTCTAGAACCAATGAAGGCAGAGAGAATCTGAAGATGTTAGAGGAGAGTTTTGCAGGCCAAGAGATAGTGACAAATCCTGTTTATCGAAGAATTAAGATTACTGAGGCTACTAAACAGGGTAAGACGATCTTTGAGTATGATGAAGAGGCACAGAAGCAGCTATATCCTATAATTGAGAGGGTGGTTGAGATTGACTAAGGAGAATGATTTCTTTAATAATTTAAAGAGTAAGATGAAGAGTAATGCTGATAAATTGAAGGAAGAGAAGGGTAGTAGTAAAGATCAAGAAGTGGTAGAAAATCAAGAAAATAAGGAAGTAGAGAGTACTAAAGAAGAGAATAAAGAAAAGAATAAATTAAATAATACTATTAATAATAAAGTTTACAATAAAGATGAGAATACTACTAAGAAGAATGAAAGTAAGGTAACAAATAATATCGATAGTGGAGATAATAATGAAGAGATTAGAAGAACATATTATTTAAGAAAGAGTATCGTTAATGAGATAGATAGCTTTGCTAGGAAGACTGGTAATAATAAGTCTTATCTTGTTGAACTAGCTTTGACTTACTTTTTAAACCAACCTGATATTGGAGCAAAATTAGTAAAGAAAGAGGATTCTCCAATAGACCTTGATCCTACTAAGTTGATTATTCCTAATCAGAAGGATAAGAAGAAGGTTAGAAGAACCTATTATTTAAAGGAAAAGATGATTGAAAAGCTAGATAGTGTAGCAGATAGGACAGAGCAGGATAAGTCTTTTATTGTTGAAGAGGCACTGACCTTTTTATTTGAAAATGCAGAGATTCAATAGAGTAGAAGAGACTTGATTTACAATAATCTGAGGCTATGCTATAATTAAGATTATAACTTTGCTAATGATTAAAATAGAATTGATATTAATAGATAAGATAGGTTTAGGGAGGGAGAAGCGATAAGTACTGAAGAGATTTAAAGCTAATACTAAGCAAGTTTGATGGAATAGGAGATAGACTTGATAGTTTAGAGGCTAAGATTAATAAAATTGAGAGTAATCAAAATGAGATGAAGAGAGATATTAAGGTGATTAGAGAGACAATCGCTGAAAATAAAGAGAATGTGAAAGCTTTAGAGCTGAAATTTAATAATCATTCCCATGAGATTAAGGATATTAAGATTGTAAATAAATAAAGTTAAGGCCTTACCTAGGTGGATAGAGTCTTTTTCTATGGAATAGATAATTATAAGAATTAGCTCTCAACAGAGAAGTTGATTAATTCAAATTTTTGCTATATAATTAGGACAAGTTTACTTAGTTTTTGAACAAAAATATCCAAAAAAATTAAAAACACCGTGCTGGATACACGGAGTTTTTAAAGTAGGTTTCCAAAAAACGATTCGCACCCGTTTTGGAAACTTAAATATCAAATTTGTACTTATATAATATCAGATAAATACAACAAGAGGTTAATTGCTGTTAAAAACTGACAAAGAATATTTAAGTTTAGGAAACCTGCTCAAAATAATGAGGAGGTTATTTTTTATGTCAATAACTAAAAGACTAAAAGCAGAAATTCAAGATATAAATAATCACAAACAATTGATTAACTTTCAAGGCAGATTAGCAACTTTGCTAGAAGAGAATAAAATCAGAGATTATAGCCAGTATAGGGATGCTGAACTGATAAAAGATGGGGCATTTATGCCCTTTTTGGTCTGTTATCTAGTAGCCCATACATCATATGCCTAATAATATGGACAAGGGTGGGATTAAGCAGTCTACTTTGAAGAATATCACCAATGCTTATTGAAGCTCTTAGAGAGTAAAAATCAATCTTTACGATAATTTGATAGATCTAAACATAAATTTATAACTATAAATTGGATTACTTAAATACTTTTAAGCTTGATTTTCTTGCTAGAGAGATTAAATCTATACTTAATATTTATCTTTTTTTTAAGATCTTTTAAGGATTAGTATTTACTAGTTTAACAGGTAATCGATTAAATCACGTAAATATGAGAAAGATGATCTATAAATATGCTAAAAAGGCAGGAATCCAAGAGGAAGTTACCAAATATTATCGAGATGATAATGGAAATAAATTAGATAAAAGCTATCAAGAAAAGAAAGTTACGCCCCACACCTTACGACACACTTATGCAACAGATTTATTAAGGGAGTGTCATAATCTAGAGAAGGTTAGAAAAGCTTTGGGACATGCTGATATATCTATTACACAGATCTATATTCATTTAATAGTTCTTAATGCTATACTAAGAAATCATTTCCTAGCAAATCTCTTAATTCTTCTTTAAACTTATCCTCCAAAGATCCAATTATATACTCTTTCTTAGCTGGTCTTATGCTTTTTGGTACCAGCTTAGCCATCTTTCTATATTCCTGCTCATACCTTTCTAGCTCACTATCTGATAAAACTTTATACCGCTCCATAGCCTTTGCTCTAGCCTTCTTCTCTATTTTTTCTTCAAGCTCCTTTCTCTTCATCTCAGCTTCTTCCCTTTGTTTAGCTAACTCTTTCTGCTTCTCTTCCTTCTCAATTTCAACACTAGAGTAATGAGCATTCTGACAAGATGCCTTGAGAAAGCCTATAAAATTATCAGGATTAGACTCTTTAGCATACTCAATGTCAGCCTTCAAATATCTAAAACTATGCTCTTCTAGTAATTTAGCTAATTCTCTTTTATTACTCTCTACCTGTTCAACTTTAGGTAATAGATTAAATAATCCTAAGACCTCTGCTGAATATTCCTGCTCTTTAACTTTAATCTCAACAGGTATTTCTTCTTTCTTTCTCTCAATTTTAAAATCAATAAAAGCTATTCTTCTGCCCCTCTTTTCAGTAATATAGGAGAGTTTAATATCAGTTTTTTTCGATATTTCCTCACAGGCGACATCTAAAACTCTTTTTCTAAAATTATAAAATCGCTTATATTCACTTTTAGTATTGGTCAATTTCCTAACCTCTTCAATACTCATCTTTGGTATCTTGTATTTTTGATATCTAATAGCTAATTCATAAAAAATTATTGAATATTGGCTATCCAAAGATTTTATCATCATCAAATTCAAAGGGGTAAAAAATTGTTGCTCCTTTAATGCATTAATAATAAAATGGTTCAATTCATAATAGTAAAAATTATCCTTTCTTTCAATGTAACTTAATAAGGTAAATGCTTTCCAATTATCTGGATTTTCCTTATCAACTATCTTAACAGTAGTCTTCATTAACCCCTCTAACTCTTGATATATATACTCAGTATTCTTATTTTTGAGATTAGCTCTTTTATGTAATTCACTATAGGGAATCTTGAATATGTTCTCTTTATAATCTTCAAACTTTAATTTTCTTTGTGCATACTTTAAAAAACTATTATATGCTTTTCTTTGGGTAGTGGTGACCTTCTGTTCAGGAACAATACTTATTAATTGATTGGGCTTATTTAACATCTCCTTCTTCATCTATACTCCTCCTATCTTTATCTATTCTAAATCATATCACAATACAACTACATATACAATAATGATATGTAGTTGTAACTCCTTAATTTGTAGTTGTATCCCCTTAATCTGTAGTCATATTTCCTTAATATGTAGCTATATCTCCTTAATTTGTAGTTATATTTTCCTGCAATCCCTTGCTACAATAGGGTTTGTCCAACCCTAAAGATTTATAAGATATAAAAGATATACAACAACTATTTATCCTAACCATATTTACAATATTAATCTAGCTATGTTACTCTAAATTTCTTGTTAATTCATTTGTTGTTCTTAATTCTTGATGATAAAAAGAAAAAACAGACAATAGCTATTGCCTGTTTTCAGTGTGATATTGTTATTAATTTTTTCATTATCTTTAATTCTCAATTCTGAATTTTTAATTATAAATCACCTATATAGTTAATTATACACCAAAATTAAAAAACCTTTATTATATAGTCATATAAAACCTAGTCATAAATGACTAGATAATAATTAAAAATTAACTTATACCTAATCACTTTCTTAACATAACTAGAACTATCGTATCAAAACAACATATCCGTTCATAATAATCAACCAAGGATAACTTCATTCACTCTCTATCTTCTATAGTTAACAATTTTTTTACCTTAATTTATTCTTTACTCTTAATTGTAAATTTGCTCTTTATCTGTGTTAATCCGTGGCTAAATAATCTTTTATATTTTTATCTTTTAATTCTCAATTATACTAACCCCTCTCCATTATTAACTAACTACTGACTAATTTTAATTGAACTAACACCTTCTTGTCCCTTTCTACTCCAATAACCATCAATAATCTCTTTTACATAAAGAGATCTTAAATAGAAAATAAATATTAAGTATAAGTTTATCATTCTAATCCAATGAAAAATTAAAAAACTCATTTAATAATATTAATTTTCAGCAATAATTTTGTACTTCCACTAAAAAAAGGATAACCACAGCTAAAAATAGCTACAGTTATCCCTTAATCTATAATTATCAGCTCTCAGAGGATAGACTAACCCCTTAGTTGTTAATATAATCTATATTAATAAGCAAGGTATTTATATTTATTTTTTTCAATTCTCAACTCTTAAAGCGTTATTTTTACTTTCTAAGAGTTTCAACAAACAATTAACTGTATTATATTTAGAATAGATATGAGACTGTCTAGCTAGACTCTCCACTTCATTAAAGGCAAACTCTGAAACCTTATCAATTCTCTTAATCACCTTTTTAATATTTTTCTTAGTACTATCAATTCTCATATTAATCAAAATGTCTTTGATTCGATCATAGAGATAATGAGACTCTACCTCTCCGATAGCATCCTCTACAATACCGATTCCTAACTCAATAAAGTTAAAGGTTAATCTTAAAGACTTCATTAATACTCGTTTAATCTTAGTCCAGAAATTATCTACACTTTTTAAGATAACCCCTGCTAAATCTTTGATTAATTGTCGCAGCTCCTTAAAACTCACAGCATTAGTGATATTCTTTAAGGTAGCCTGTTTAATCCCAGTCTTACCTGTGTTATTAGGCATATGGTGCTTATGAGCTACCAAATACCAGACCAATCGATAATGCTTGAGGTTATAACTTTGTAGCTTTTGGAACATCTCTAAAGGCATCACATAGCCACCTTTGCCAGTTTTGACAATGGCTTGCTTATACCCTGCAATTGCATAGGAGTTAATCACCTGATCACGATTAACACTGATCAACTTACTCTTCTCTAACTTAGCAATAGCTTGTACAACTTTAGAATCTGAGTTATGACCAATAAAATCTGCTATCTCATTAGTAGCTAAGCCATTAACCTCTCCAATACTATTAGCATGATAGCATAAAGCATAATAGACATTAAACATAGTCTGAGTCATCTTATGATTCCACTGTATTGCTAATTGATACTGTAAAAAAGGCATAAAAGCCCCATCTTCTACCAATTCCAGATCAGTATACTGACTATAATCTTTTCTTTCGGCTTCTTGGTCCTTAATTTCTGCCTCATGACTAACTAGATCTGATTTATTATACTCTTGGATAAATTCAAAGTAATCCTTTGCTGCTACTGATAACTCTTTAGCCTCTTTAGAACTAATCTTATCTTCTTCTCTTAAAGCTGCTATTCTACTTTGAAAATTAGTTAATTGTTCTTGTTTAGTTATATCTTTAATCTCTATTTGCAATCTTTCAATAATTGACATCAAAATAACCTCCTCAGAAAATTACTGAGCAGGTTTCCTAAAAACTTTAATATCACTTGTCATTTTTTACAAGGACTAAATCCTTGACAAGCTTTGTATCTCTGTGGTATCATAGAGATACAAATTTGATATTCAAGTTTCCAAAACGGTTGCGAAGCGTTTTTTGGGAAACCTTACTCTAAAAGCTCCTGCGCCAACAGGAGTTTTTAATTTTTTGTATGATTTTGTTCAAAAATTGAGTAAACTTGTTCTAATTATATAGCAAAAATTTCAATTAGTCAACTTCTTTGCTAGAATCTACTGCTATTTGATCTTTTGCTTTTAAAATTACTGATATGAAAGCTTTATCGGTTTCCATATAAATTCTTAATTTAAATACTAAGATTGACTATATTTTAAATTGATCAATTAATCCTTGTAATTTCTCTGCTATTGCTGCTAAATTTTCTGTAGAAGAAGTGGTTTGTTGAAGTTGAGCAGAGATTTCTTCACTGGCTGTAGCAATTTCTACAAAAAGCTCACCTGTTATCTATATAAATAATCTAAATATGACATAAAAAAGTTCCCTGAAATCAGAGAGCTTATATAAGTTTGAAAGTTAATCAAAATTATAAAATCTGAAAATTTTGATTAACTATTATGTGAAGTTATTGTTAGTAACATTATTCTTGATCTATCTCATAACTTTTGATGATCTTATCTATAACCCACTTATTGTTCTTTACTAAAAGTTTAACCTTGATACTACCTTTAGGAAAAATATAATTGAGATTGAGAATTATAAAAAGTTCTTTGGTGTTTATTTTTCAAATAAAAAAGACAGACTACAGCTATATCCTAACTGTGATCTGTCTTGTTGCTTAACTTTTAGTTATTTTCTCTAACTTTCTGTAACACCAACTCTTTAATTTTATCAATATCTTTTATAGCTAATTCCATATCTGCCTTTGTTAAATCAAAATGAAAAGGATATCTCACATTAACTCCATAATCAGTTAAGCGTAGACATTCATCTTCAATTTTTACAAAATCATCATTATATTTTCTACATTTTTTATTTAAAACAACTAAGTCATGGGTTCTCATCACTTTTTCACCTTGTAATATCATATAACCCTTTAAATATTTTTCAGCACTTTGCTGACAATGATAACAGATTACTTCCAATGGTGCTGGATGCATCTTTTTTAGAAACTTAGCTGATTTTAAATCTTGCTCTGTTACTGTAAACCATTCCTCCATCATAGTTCTTTTATCCATATAAATAAGCTCCCTTATCTGCAATCTGATTTTCAAAACTATTCTCTAAATTGGCTTTTTCATAAAACTCATCTTCATTATATACTAATAAATCAAGGGGATAATCTATATCAGAGGATAAATTCTTTCGTAATTCTCTTATAATATCAAGCTTTCTTCTCTTCTCATTAGTTATAATACAAAGATCAATATCACTCTGTTCATCAGAATTACCAGAAGCATAAGAACCAAAAAGAATAACCTTCTCAGCATTTATTAACTTTACTATTTTATCACTTAATAATTTTAATTCATCCTTAGAAAGCATCTTATCTACCACCTTCTTTCTTTGCTATCTCTTTAGTAGACAGTTTATCATACTTCTCAATCGCCTTCTCTTGAGCCCTTTTCTGTATCTTTTCCTTTAGCTCTTCCTCTTTCTGTCTAGCTAAATCTTCTTTTCTCTCTTCTTTTTCTAGCTCAGCAGCAGAATAATGTCCCCCTTCACAGGAACTCTTTAAAAATCCAAAGAAGTTATTCACCCCAAAACGCTTAGCATACTCAATATCAGCCTCTAAGTACTTATAACTATGCTCCTTTAATAATTCTGCTAGCTCCTTCTTATGAGCCTCTACCTGCTCTTCTTGAGGTAAGAGTTTAAATAACTCTAATGTTTCTTGAAAATACTCTTTCTTTTTTTGATACTCTTCAAACTCTAATTCTTTTTGCGGAATCTCTTTCTCTTTAATAATAAATTTAATAGCTATTACTTTTCTACCCCTTTTAAGTTTTTCAAAGTCAAAATAAATATCTGTATCTTCATTCTCAGCCAACTCTTCTTTTGCTTTTAATAAGATCCTCTGCTTGAAATGGCCATAAAGCTTGTATTGGTCATCGGCTATACCCAACATTTTTTTAAATCTTCTAATTTTATTACTCTCTTCTTTATCTTTTCATACTGCTTTAATAGTTCATAAATTCTGATACTGTAGATACTATTTAGTCCAATTATATTCTTTAAAAGATACTTAGTAAATCTAGTATCTAAGTTTAATAAATAAGGTACTAAATCACTATTAAAGGCTACATCTAAAGTTCCAGCATCATTAAAGTATCTAATATAACTTAGCCAATTTATTTTTACTCTATCCCCTTCACTATTCTCTATTCTAATATGTTTTTTAATCAGTGAATCCTCAAATTCTTTCATATATTGATATAAACCTTCTCCCTTATAATCTAAGACATCTGAAAATTCCTTAACGCTAACTTTTTGTTTACGGAAATTTTTATCATCTTTTTTTATTTTAGAGATTAAGTAGAGTATAAATTTATATTCATTCTTAGTCATTTCCACAAACCCTTCAATTAAATGGTTCTCTTTAACAATTAATTCATTTCTCTCTTTCAATTATATCCCCTCCTATTGAAAATTATATAATATCACAAATAACTAATTAAGTGATATTAAACACTCAAAATGTGATATTTCATGGCAACAGATCCCATAGCCACAAGGGTTTGTCCATAGCGGAAAACTATTAAAACTTTTTAAAACTATTAAAACAACTACAACAGTAGATTATATATAAATCCCGAATACTTCGTTATATAAAATTCAACCTCTGTTTGTTGTTAATATTCTAAATTAAAAAAGCAGATAAGATTACTTAAAAGATATTATTAAAGTTAAAAAATTGCATTTTACTTTAATAATTGTTAAAATAAAAATATAATAATCAAATCATAATGGAAAGAAGTGGTTAATGTGCGAGGAAGAATATTAGAAATAAATAATGATGAAAACTCTGTAGAGGTAATAAAAGCTTTAGCATCAGAACCTAGGATGGCAATATTAGAATTATTAAATAAAGCTGAGATGAATTTAAATGAAATTTCTGAAAGGCTTGATATGCCAGCACCTTCAGTTACTGTTAATATCAAAAAGTTAGAAGAAGCAGGATTGATTAGTACTGAATATCAACCAGGTTCCCATGGTTCTCAAAAGATATGTAAAAGAACTTATGATAGTATTTTAATTAGTTTGCCTGGTTCTAATGTTCATTTCGATACTAATATGGTTGAGATTTCAATGCCAATAGGAAATTATAAAGATTTTAAAGTAGAACCTACTTGTGGTTTAGCTAAGGAAGATGGATATATAGGTATCTTAGATGATACTAGATCTTTTTTAGAGCCAGAACATATTTATGCCCAATTAATCTGGCTAAGAAAAGGTTATATCCAATATAGATTTCCTAATAATCTACCAGATAAGACTATTTTAAATAATTTAGAATTAAGTATGGAGATCTGCTCTGAAGCTCCTAATTATAATGAAAAATGGCCTTCAGATATTACTGTATGGGTCAATGGAATAGAGATAGGAACGTGGACTTCACCTGGTGACTTTGGAACAGAAAGAGGAAAGTTAAATCCAGATTGGTGGAATTCTGATCAAACCCAGCATGGATTATTAAAAATTTGGAGTGTTAACCATAATGGTTCTTATATAGATGGTAAACAGATTTCTGATACAACCTTAGAAGAGCTAAATATTTATGATGATAACTTTATTGATATTAAGGTTGGAATCAAAGATGATGCTAGAAATATAGGAGGATTGAACCTTTTTGGTAGCAAGTTTGGAAATTATGAACAAGATATAATTTTAAGGTTTAGATATGATTATGAGTAAACTAGCTAGTTTAATTTAAAAAGATTTTAAATGGTATAATTTACAAGAAAATACCTTGTTAAAATTAAATTTAATTTTTCTTTATAAAAAAGAAGGAATATTAAAGCAAAAGTATAATTATATATATAAAGAATAAGACAATCAGTAAATAAGGCTAAATTATAACGTGGTATAACAATTAAGTTCTTATAATAACCGTTATAGTAGCAGTATAAGGTGATAAGTCTATAAGCTCAGATCTTACCCACTACTTATTTATTTTCTTTGCTATTTAATTTTGTCTTTTAATTCAATAATATTTATTTTGGATTAAAAAAGATTAAACAAAAAATTAACTAGGGGTAGAAAATACTAGTGTTAGATTAATTAGCAAGAGTTATAATGCTTAAGCAAGTAAAGTAGATAATCAAACAAGTTTATAACCCTACTATTTTTTCAATATTATCTACTGGTTTAATTTTAATTATTATAAGGTTAAATCAGTAGACCAAATTTAAAGGAGGGTTAAAATGAAAAAGAACATAGTTAGTATGTTAGCTTTAACATTAATTGTTACTTTATTTTTAGGAAGCACAGTAGATGCGGGGTTCTTTGATTTCTTTAATAAAGATAAAAAAGATGAAGTAATTGAATTAAGCTTTTGGAATGGATTTACAGGACCTGATGGTAAAGGTATGGCTAAAATGATCGATGAGTTTAACCGTCTAAATGAAGGAGAAGTTAAAGTTAAGATGCAGGTAATGGATTGGTTAACTTATTATCAGAAGGTCGTAACTGCTATATCAAGTGGTAAAGCTCCTGATTTAGGAATCATGCATATTGATCGTTTACCTGAATTTGCTTCAAAAAGAGTTTTAACACCATTAGATACTCTAATTGAAGATTTAAACTGGAGTTCTAAAGATTTTGCTAAAACAGTTTGGGATGCTGGTATTTATAATGGAGAACGCTATGGTATTCCTTTGGATATTCATCCATTAGCAATGTATATCAATATTGATATGTTTAAAGAAGCTGGCTTAGATCCTAATAATCCACCTAAAACACCAGAAGAGTTTATGGAAGCAGTTAAAGCATTGACTAAGGATACTGATGGTGATGGAGAGATCGATCAATGGGGTACAGCATTCCCTCCATTATGGCCTGGACCTGAATTTATTGTTAAGAGTTTAATCTATCAATTTGGTGGATCTATTCTTAATGAAGATGGTACTAAAGTAACATACAATAGTCCTGAAGGAATTAAGGCATTAGAGTATGCTATTGACTTAGTTCATAACAAGAAACTTTCACCAGCTCAAATTCAACAAGATGGTGAGGTAACATTATTTAGACAAGGTAAATTAGGTATGCACTTTAATGGAATCTGGATGATTAATGGCTTTAAAGAACAAAGTAGTCTAAACTTTATGTCTTATCCAATTCCTGCTTTTGGTAAGAATGCTTCTGCTATGGCAGGTTCTCATAACTTTGTAATCTTCCGCCAACGTAAAGAAGATCAAGCAAGAGAAAAGGCAGCAGTGAAATTTATCAAATACATTTCTGAAAACAGTAGTAAATGGGCAACTTATGGTCAAATACCTGCTCGTAACTCTGTTAGAGATAGTGAAGAATTTAAATCTCTAAAACATCAAGCTTCAATTGCTAAGGGATTATCTGATGTAGTATTTCCACCACTACATCCTGCCTTAAATGAAGTGTTAACTCCTTTACATCAAGAAGTTAATCTAGCTATATTAGGTGAAAAGACTGCTAAACAGGCTTTAAATGATGCAGCTGAACGTGCTCAAAAAGCCCTTGATGAATATAATAGAAATCATTAGAAATTAATTTTATATTAGGGGGCTAGCCCCCTAATATAATTACTAAGGAGGAGTTGAAGTGAAAGGAAAATTAAAGAAATTAGAACCTTATTTATTTACAGCACCCCATTTAATCTTTTTTATTGCATTCTTAGCCTTTCCTGTCTTTTTTGGTCTTTATATTAGTTTACATCGCTGGGAGCTACTAGGTTGGGAGAAACCCTTTGTTGGTTTAAAGAATTATCTTCAGCTTTTTAATTCTAATACTATTCAATATGAATACTTTTGGAATGCAATGGCTAATACTTTTAAGTTTGTAATCTTTAGTGTTCCTTTTTTAGTGGTTGTAGGATTATTCTTGGCTTTACTAGTGAACAAAGTATTTAAAGGAAAAGCATTATTTAGAGGGATCTTTTATACTCCTGTTATTCTTTCTATAACAAGTGTTACCCTTATTTGGAAGTGGATTTTAGATAATCAAAGTGGTTTAGCTAACTATCTAATTACAGCTTTAGGATTTAATCCTATTCCTTGGTTATCAGAGACTAAATTTGCTTGGATCTCATTGGTATTGGTAACTATTTGGTGGACAGTAGGACAGAATATGCTCTTATTCTTAGCAGGTTTACAGGATATACCTCAACATTTATATGAAGCTGCAGAAATTGATGGGGCTAATACTTGGAGGAAGTTTTGGCATGTTACCTTACCAAGTTTAAAACCTACCACCTTATTTGTAACAGTAATGACTACAATTGGTTCTTTTAATATCTTTGGGCAACCTTATATGATGACTAAGGGTGGTCCGGGTAGAGCTACTCAAGTGGCAATCATGTATATTCAAGAAGAGGCTTTTGCTAACTATCGAATGGGAAGTGCATCGGCAATGGCTTTAGTTATGTCCTTATTTATAATAATTGTAAGCATGTTCCAATTTAAGATAATGTCTTCAGATATTGAATACTAAAGGAGGGGATTAACTTGGAAAGTCAATTAAAGATTAATACTTCAAATCAAATTTTAGGAGTAAAGAAAGATAAATTTAAAAAATATTTATTATTCACAATTACAACCTTAGTTGCAGCAATTTGGCTTTTACCATTAATTTGGATGTTATCAACTTCTCTTAAACCAGAAGCTGACACTATCTCTTGGCCTATTAAATTTATTCCAGAGAATTTTACTTTAGATAATTACAAAGCCATCTTTAGTAATTCCGAAAGAACACCAATGCTACGTTGGTTCTTTAATAGTATCTTTATAGCAACTACAACTACAGTATTAGTAGTCTTTTTCGATGCTTTAGCAGCTTATGCCTATGCTAGAATGGAATTTAAAGGTCGCAAAATAATGTTTATGACTTTAATGGCAACAATGATGATACCTCCAGTTACTAATTTAATTCCTAATTATATTATTGTAGATAAATTAGGATGGTTAGACTCTTATTCTGCTATGATCTTTCCTGCTATAGCAAATGTATTTGGGGTATTCTTATTAAGGCAATTTTTCATGGGAATTCCTAAAGAATTAGAAGAAGCAGCTTTTATCGATGGTTGCACTAGATTTCAAGTATTTCGGATGATTATCTTACCTTTAGCTAAACCGGCCTTAATTACTTTAAGCTTATTTACTTTCTTAGGTTCTTGGAATGCCTTCTTATGGCCTTTAATTGTAACAAATTCTGCTGAAATGAAGCCTTTAACACCAGGCTTATCATTATTACAAGGATACTATGTGATAGAATTTGGTAAATTGATGGCAGGAGCACTTATCTCAGCTTTACCTGTAATAATATTATTCTTATTTGTACAACGCTACTTTGTACAAGGAATTTCCTTAACAGGAACTAAAGGATAAGTCTTAAAGTTAGATTTTTTTAATCTTTAATTTAATAAAATATAAATCTTACAAAAAAATATTAAAGTAATAGCTTTAATCTATAATATATTTTAATGGAGGTGTAAGAATTGGGTGAAATTATAAAAAATTTAAATAAAGAATGGAATTTTAAAATTGATCCAACAAATATAGGAGAAGAGCAAGAGTGGTATTTAAATGAGGTAGATGGAATAAAGGTTAAGATTCCAGCACCATGGCAAACTTATAATAATGAGCTTAACTCCTATACTGGAGTTGCTTGGTATAGTAATAAATTCTCTATTAATAGTGATCAAAAGAGAATTTTCATTAAATTTAATGCAGTAGACTATCAAACTGATGTCTGGTTTAATAGTCATTACTTAGGAAGTCATGAAGGTGGCTATACACCCTTCTCTTTTGAAATAACTGATTATATCAAAGAATCTGAAGATAATTTATTAGTTATCAAGGTCTTTGATCCTTATAACAATGATGAGATACCAAGAGGAAAGCAAGGAAGTTGGTATACTAGAGTCAGTGGCATTTGGCAGGAAGTTGAGTTAATTGCTTATAATAAAAGTTTTATTAAGGATATTTTAATTACTCCAGATGTTGATAATCAAAAAGCTGATTTTAAGATAGAGCTAGAGGACTTAGCTAAATTAGCAGATCCTAAGTTAACTATTACTATCTTCTCACCAGAGAATAAAGAAGAGAAGATTATTGAGAAGCATTTTGCTAATAATGAAGATAATCACTATCAAGTGAATATTAATAATCCTCTGTTATGGTCACCAGAAAATCCATGGATCTATAATGTTGAAGTAACTTTAAAGGATGGAACAGAGGTTATAGATACTTATAGCAGTTACTTTGGAATGAGAAAGGTTGAAAGCAAAGATGGAAAGATTTATTTAAATGATGAGCCAGTTTATATTAGAGGAGCACTAGATCAAGGATTTTGGCCCCATACAATCTATCGTGCAGAAACAGAAGAGATGATTAAAGATGAAATTAAAAAGACTAAAGAGATGGGCTTTAACCTTTTAAGAAAGCATATTAAAACTGAAGATCCCCGTTATCTTTATTGGGCTGATCATCTAGGCCTTTTAATTTGGGCCGAAGCCCCTAACTATGCTAAATGGACAATGCAAGCTAGAGAACGCTTTAAAGATGAATATACCAAGATGGTCACTAGAGATTATAACCACCCATCTATTATTATCTGGAGTATCTACAATGAAGAATGGGGCTTAGAATGGAGGCTAAATCAGGATAAGGAGAAGCAAGACTGGGTTATTGATTTGTATGACTATGCTAAAAATCTAGATAAAACTCGTTTAATCTGTGATAATTCTGGTTGGGCACATGTTAAAACAGATATTAGTGACTTACATCGTTACTTCTCTAGTCCTGATAATTATAAAGAGTGGGAAAGAGATCTAGATGATTATGTTATCGGTGATCCTGATGCTAATTTTGTTGATGGCTATAGTTATAATGGAGAGCCATTAATCATCTCTGAATTTGGAATTTGGGGCTTACCAGAGCCAGCTAAGATTAAAGCCAAATATGATGGTTTACCAACTTGGTATAAAGGGAGTGCTAAGATATTCTCTGATGACTTTAAGATTCCTACTACAGCAGAAAAGAATTTTACTAAGTATGGATTAGATAAAATCTTTAGTGATATCAATGAATTAGCCCGTCAAACTCAACAAAGAGAATTTAGAGGGATTAAAAATATCATTGAAGAGATGAGAAAAAGAAGTAAGATCAATGGCTATGTAGTTACAGAATTAACTGATATTGAATGGGAGACCAATGGTTTTCTAGATTACTTTAGAGAGCCTAAAGAAGGTTATGAGAATATACCTGATTACAATGGAGAAATCATTGCTATGTTAGATATAGAAGAAAGAAATCTCTGGTCTAATCAAGAGTTTAAAGGGCAAGTCTATTTAGCTAATGATAGCAATCAGAAACTATCAGGTCTGCTAAGTTGGCAAGTAGAAGAAACTGAGCTTAAGGGTGAATTTAAAGTAGAGCTACAACCTTACTCAGTTACTAAATTAACTGAAGAAATAACTTTTATAGCACCAACAGTAGATAAGAGTAAAGAGCTAACTTTAAGCTATAAGTTTATAAGTAATGGAAAATTGATTGCTAAGAATCAAGAAGAATTAACTATTACAAATCAATTATTTGTTAAAAAGCAGAATACAACAATAAAGCCTGTGAATTTAAGTAAAAAGTTAATAGCAAATCTTAAGATGAATGGTTATCAAATTAGCCAAGATAGTCAATTAATTGTCAGCTCAGAATTAAATTCAGATCTTCTTAAAGAGTTAAAAGCTGGTGCTAAAGTTTTATTTTTAGCCGAAGAGGGATCTAAAATTGAAGAAAAAGGCTTTATTAACTTTACAGACCTACCAGATGGAGAGAGCTGGGACAGAGCAGCATCCTTTAATTATATCAATACTAACTACTTTAAAGAATTACCCCTTAATAAAGTATCTGGTTGGGAATTAGCTGACTTATATCCAAGCTATATTATTAATAATCTAGTAGATATTAACTATAAGGAGATCTTAGCAGGCTACTTTGCAGGTTGGATTGGTAACTTTGGAGCTACTTTATTAGAGACAAAAGTAGGAAAGGGTAGCTTATTGGTAACCACCTTTAAATTAGCTAAAGGTTATAACAAACAACCAATTGCTACAGCTTTACTTAACCAATTAGTAAATTATTTGAATGATAATTAAGATAGGGGAGATTAGGTGAATTTAAAGTTAAGAATTATTTCATTAGTTCTATTCTTTTCTTTAATTATTTCTTTTTCTGAAACTATTAAGGCATTCTGGTTATTTGACTTATTTAAAGGAGGCAATAAGATGGAAGAAACTTATACTAACCCAGTAGGTGAGATTACAGACATTGGAGATCCTTTTGTAATCAAACACCAAGATCAATATTATATGTATGCTACTTCTGCACCTGATTTTGGTTTTAAAGTTTGGGAATCTACTGACCTAGTTAATTGGGAAGAAAAAGCTTTAGCCCTTGACTCTGGTTTAGAGGGTAATCGTTGGGGGACAGGTGATTTTTGGGCACCAGAGGTTATCAACTATCAAGATAAATTTTATATGACCTATAGTGCTAGAGATGAAGATGGGCATTTAAAGATAGCCTTAGCTGTTAGTGATAATCCAATAGGTCCTTTTATTAATCTTAAAGCACCTTTATTTGACCGAGGTATGTCTTATATTGATGGTCATATTCTAATAGATCAAGGTGTTCCTTATCTCTACTATGTTAAAGATTGTTCTGAAAATATCATTAATGGAGTTCATACCAGTCAAATTTTTGTTCAAGAGATGAGTAAAGATTTATTAGAGTTAAAGGGTGAGCCGACCTTAGTAGTAGAGCCTAGTCAAAGCTGGGAAGGTATCTCTGAAAGTTGGCAGTGGAATGAAGGACCCTTTGTTTTAAAACATGAGGGGACTTATTATCTGATGTATTCAGCTAATGTTTATAGCTCCTCTGATTATTCTATTGGTTATGCTACTGCCGATAACCCTTTAGGTCCTTGGAAAAAGTATAAGAATAATCCTATCCTAGTTAAAGATTTAGAAAATGGCATCTCAGGACCAGGACATAATAGTGTAATTAGTTCTCCAGATGATAGTGAACTCTTTATTGTCTATCATATTCATACTTATCCTGATATGCCTAATGGCAATAGAACTATGAGTATTGATCGTCTTTATTTTGAGGATGGTATCTTAAAGGTTGAAGGACCTACTAGTACACCACAACCAGTGCCAAGTAAGAGCAAATAATAATGAGAAGAGAGGGTTGAATTTATTTTAATCCTCTATTCTCAATTTTCAATTATATTATAGGAGTTGATAGGATGGAAATTAATAAAGAGTTTTTTGGTAACTTAAAAACTGGCGAAGAAGTAATTAAGTATACCTTAAATAATGAGCAACTACAATTAAGCATCCTTAACTACGGGGGAATAATCACAGAGCTTTATACTCCCAATAAAGATGGTAAAAGAGAAAATATAGTCTTAGGCTTTGATAATATCAGAGCTTATGAAGAGAGTTCTCCTTACTTTGGTGCAATTACAGGAAGACATGCTGGAAGAATTGCTAATGCTCAATTTAGCTTAAAAGGAGAAAAATATCAGCTTAAAGCAAATGAAGGAAAGCATAATCTACATGGTGGTTTAATCGGTCTTGATAAGAGAATTTGGGAGGTAAATAAATTAACTAATGGCTTAGAACTAAGCTATTTTAGTCCTCACCTAGAAGAAGGATTTCCTGCTAATGTTACCTTTAAAGTTAGATATCTATTAATAGATAATCAATTAAAGATTGAATATTTAGGCGAGCCTGATCGACCTACCTTGATTAATTTAACAAATCATAGCTACTTTAACTTAGCAGGTGATGGAAAAAGAGATATTCTAAAGCATCAATTAAAAATTGACGCCCAAAATTTTATTGCTCTTAATAAAGAATCTATCCCTACAGAAGAAGTTAGAGAAGTAGTAGATACTCCCTTTGATTTCAGAGAATTTAAAGAGGTGGGAGCAGAAATTAATACAGATTACCAACAGCTTAAGTTTACAGGAGGTTATGATCACCCCTTTATTTTAGACCATGGTGAAGAGAGTATCGTTTTAAAAGATCAAGAAAGTGGTAGAGCAATGAGTATCTCTACAGACCAGCCTGTATTAGTCTTTTATAGTGGCAACTACCTAGCTGAAGAAGGAATTTTAAATAACAAGGTTAAAGCAAGAAGGAATTTAGCTCTCTGTTTAGAGACTCAGGACTATCCAAATGCTATTAATCTTGAAAATTTCCCTACAAAAATCTATACAGCAAATAATCCTTATCAAGCTACAACTAGCTACAAATTCTATATAGATTAATTTTAATCTAAGGAGGTATGTTTATGAATATTTTAGTAACTGGTGGTGCTGGTTATATCGGAAGCCATGTAGTTAAAGAATTATTAGATACCAAGCATCAGGTTATTACCTATGATAATCTACAAAAGGGTCATAAAGAAGCTATACTAGGAGGGATTTTTGTCAAAGGTGACTTAGCAGATAAAGCTTTGTTAGATCAAACCTTTAAGAAATATGATATTGATGCAGTAATTCACTTAGCAGCAGATAGCTTAGTAGGAGAGTCTATGGAGAAACCAGCTAAATACTATCAAAATAACGTAATTAATGGCTTAAATTTATTAGATACAATGATAGCTAATGATGTTAAAAAGATAGTCTTCTCCTCTACAGCAGCAGTTTATGGTGATGTTAAAGAGATACCGATTACTGAAGATTTATCAAAGAAGCCTACTAGTGTTTATGGAAAGTCTAAACTATTCTTTGAAGAGATAATGCAAGATTATGACCAAGCTTATGGTTTAAAATATATCTCTTTACGTTATTTTAATGCTAGTGGAGCTGATGAAAGTGGAAAGATTGGAGAAGATCATAACCCAGAAAGTCATTTAATTCCAATAGTATTACAAAAAGCTTTAGGATTAAGGGAGAAACTAGCTATCTTTGGAACTGATTATCCAACTAGAGATGGCAGCTGTGTTAGAGATTACATTCATGTAACTGATTTAGCTCAAGCACATATATTATCTGTTAATGCTTTAGCAGAAGGTAAAGCAAGTACTATTTATAATTTAGGAAATGGTGATGGATATTCTGTTAAAGAAGTAATAGCTACTGCTAGTGAAGTAGTAGGTACTAATATTGAAGCAGTAATAGGTAATCGCCGCCCAGGAGATCCTGCAACTTTAATTGCTAGCTCTAATAGGATTAAGAGAGAATTAGGCTGGAATCCTCAGTATGGAGATTTAAAGACGATTATTGAGACTGCTTGGAAGTGGCATAAGAATCATCCAAATGGCTTTAAAAAATAAGTAATAGGATGAGATCTAAGCATTCGACCTTGATTCTCAACTCTCAATCCTCAATTATAAAAAGGAGGTTTTAAGATGACTAATCATATTGCTTTGGAAATAGAAAAACTACTCAGCTATGGTTTAGAAAAAGGATTACTTAATAAATGGGACCTTGTTCCTACCCGTAATGCTATTATGGACTTATTACAACTAAGCGAACCCTACCCTCAAAAATTAGACTATAAAGTAGAAGATTCACCTCAATCCATCTTAAATAAGTTAGTTGATTATGCTGCTAAAGAAGGCTTGTTAGAGGCTGATACGATAACTTATCGAGATCTATTTGATACCAAAATTATGGGACTATTAATGCCTAGGCAATCAGAGGTAGTCAGTAATTTTTGGACTAGAGCAGAAGATAATATAAAAGATGCTACTGACTATTTTTATGCTTTATCTCAAGACTCTAATTATATCCGTAAAGATAGAATAGCTAAGAATATGCATTGGCTTGCTGAAACTAATTATGGTGATCTAGAGATAACTATTAACTTATCCAAACCAGAGAAAGATCCTAAGGCGATTGCTGCTGCTAAGAAGATGCAACAAAGCAGTTATCCTAAGTGTTTTTTATGCTTTGAAAATGTAGGTTACCCAGGTAGAGTAAATCACCCTGCTCGCCAGAATCATCGGGTGATTCCAATCAATCTAAATAATCAGCAATGGTTCTTACAATATTCACCTTATGTTTATTATAATGAACATTCTATCGTCTTTTCTGCCAAGCATGAACCAATGTGTATAGATAGAGATACCTTTATTAATTTATTAGATTTTGTAGAACAAATACCTCATTATTTTTTAGGATCTAATGCTGATTTACCTTTAGTTGGAGGGTCTATCTTAAGCCATGATCATTTTCAAGGGGGACACCATAGCTTCCCAATGGAAAAAGCAGAGATTGAAACTAAGTATCTACATCCTAATTTTTCAGAGGTAGAAGCAGGGATAGTAAATTGGCCAATGTCAGTAATTAGACTCCAATCTAAAGATAAAAAGCAAATAATAGAATTAGCTGATTTAATACTTTCTAATTGGAGAGAGTATAGTGATCTATCTAGAGAAATTCAAGCTTTTTCTAAAAAGAATGGAGAAAAAATTCCCCACAATACTATCACTCCAATTGCCCGTAATCAGAAGGGAATTTTTGAGTTAGATTTAGTCTTAAGAAATAATAGAACTTCACTAGATTATCCAGCAGGAATCTTCCATCCCCATCAAGAGCTACATCATATTAAAAAAGAGAACATTGGACTAATTGAAGTAATGGGTCTTGCTGTATTACCTGGTAGATTAAAATATGAACTAGGTCAATTAGAAGAATATTTAACTGGAGAAGAGATATACAATCAAAAGAGTATTTTAGATACTGATATTGCTAAACATGCTAAATGGATTGAAGAACTCTTATTAAAGTATGGTTCTAAGCTGAGTAAAGAGGAAGCTAAAAAGGTTTTACAAAAGGAGATAGGTATCAAATTTGCTAAAGTTTTAGAGCATGCTGGAGTCTTCAAACAAGATCAGAAGGGAAAAGAAGGTTTTGATCAATTCTTGACTATGGTAGGTTTTAAAAAGAATAATTAAAGTCTGGAGGGATAAAAGTGGAAAATTTAAAAAAAGAGTTAATTAAACATTTTGGAGATAATGGTGAGCAGATTAAAATAGTTCAGGCTCCAGGGAGAGTTAATCTAATTGGTGAGCATACAGATTATAATGATGGCTTTGTATTACCAATAGCAATTGATCGAGAAATTACCATAGCTGTTCAACCAAGAGAGGATAAGTTAATCAAGATCTATTCATTAAATTATAGTACAGAAGCTAGCTTTGACTTAACTAATATTCAACACAATGATGAAGAGAATTGGATTAATTATCCCCAAGGTGTAGCCAAGATGCTATTAGATAGTGGCTATGAATTAAGAGGAATGAATTTAGTATTAACAGGTAATGTACCCCAAGGAGCAGGATTGAGCTCTTCAGCAGCTCTAGAAGTAGCAACAGCTTTAACCTTCCAGTTAATCAATGGTTTTGAACTTGATAGGGTAGCCATGGCTAAATTGTGCCAGCAGGCAGAGAATAAATTTGTTGGTGTTAATTGTGGAATAATGGATCAATTTATCTCAGCATTAGGTAAGAAGGATAATGCTTTATTTGTTGACTGTCGTTCTAATGAATATCAATTAGTGCCAATCAAAACCGATGAGATTAAAATAGTAGTTGCTAATACTAATGTAGAACATAGCCTGGTAGATTCTGCTTATAATCAACGTTTAAAAGAATGTGCTCAAGCTGTTAAGATCTTTGATGAATTACTTTCTAAGGAAGTAATTGCTTTAAGAGATGTTAGTGTAGCAGAATTTGAAGAATATAAAGCTAAGCTACCAGAGTTAATTAGAAATCGAGCTAAACATGTTATCTATGAAAATAAACGGGTTCAAGATACAATTACAGCTTTTAAAGAGAATAATCTATCTAAAGTAGGAGAACTAATGATAGACTCTCACCAGAGCTTACGTGATCTATATGAAGTTAGCTGTGATGAGCTAGATTATATGGTTGAATTAGCATTAGAGCTAGATGGGGTTTTAGGTTCTAGAATGACAGGAGCAGGCTTTGGTGGTTGTACTGTAAACTTAGTTAAAGAAGATGCAGTAGAATTATTTAAAGAGAAAGTATCACAAGGCTATTTAGATAAAACAGGAGTTAAAGCTGATATTTATATTTGCAATATTGAAGATGGGGCCCATGAATTAATATTTTCTAGCAGGGAGTAGAGATTTTCTCTACTTCCTATTTTAAAATTTAGGGAGGGGTATTTAAATAATGAAAATAATAAAAAGATTAAAAAGCTTAAAAAGCTTAAAAAGATCTAATTTTACTATATTTAGTGAAGTACGATTGGCCTTTATTTTATTATTAGTTATAATTATCTGTATGGGTACCTTTATCTTTTATGATACCAATAAAATAAATAATGAAGTTGAAGATTTAAAAGAAGAGATAATCCCAATGGTCCAATTAGATAAAGAATTATCTAATAACTTAGTTAGTAGGCAAAAAAGAATTTATGCTTGGAATTCAGGCTTAGGTGGCCTTTCTTTAGGTCAAAATACTATTGAAACTGAAATTTTAGATTTAAAGTCCTATTTAAAGACTGATGAAGAGATTAATATAATTGATGATTTGGCTAAATTAAATTTAGAAGTAAAGAATAAAATGATCAAATTAGATAAGACATTAACCAATGGTTTAGAAAGAAAAGCTTATCTTAGAGAAATTGACAAATTAAACTTTAAAATAGATATAGCTTTTGCTAAATTAAATACCTATATTTGGAACAATTTAGAGAAGAAAATCAATATAATTACTAACTCTACTTATAGTATTAAACTTAGAATAATCTTAATGACAATTATCAATTTATTAATTGGCTTAATTTTAGGGATTATAATCAATAAACATATTAATAAAGTCACTTCTAATATCAGAACTGAAACCAAAGAGGCTGCTTTAAAGTCAAAAACAATTACTCATTCTGCTACTAAAATGAAAGAAATCTCCGATTTTGTTGGTCAGCAAGTTACTAAAGCATCTGAGTTTATTAAAGTACTTATGTTAGGAAATGAAAACCTAAGTATAGCAGTAAAAGAAGTATCTATAGCTATTAATCAAATGGCTGCTGGAATTGGAGATTTAGCTGAGAAATCAGAAGAAGTTTCAAAAGTAGGTAAAGATACATATCATCTTTTTCAAAATACCCAGTCTAAAATAGAATGGGGAAATAGAATTATCAATCAAACAGTTGAAGATATGAAAAAGTTACAGATGAGTATTAACAAAATCTCTGAAATTTCTAATAAGATTATGAAAATAACAGAACAGACCAACTTATTGGCTTTAAATGCAGCCATTGAAGCATCTAGGGCTGGTAAATATGGACAAGGGTTTACTGTAGTAGCAGAGGAAATTAAATCCTTAGCTGATGAGAGTAAGACGGCTACTGGAGAGGTTAAAATTATTGTGGACGAAATAGAAACTGTAGCTAAACAGACTTTAAGTAATATGACTGCAGAAGATAGCTCCACAGATAATTCCATTATTAATCTTTTTGTAGAAATTAATAATTTATCTAAAGAGGTTAGTGAAAAGATGGCACAAGTAATAGATTTATCAGAAGAACAATTAGCTTTTAATGAGCAAGCAGAAGCATCATCTCAGGAGATATCTGCATCTAGTGAAGAATCCTTAGCCCAAACTGAAGAGGTCTGCTCTTTTGCAGATAATATGGAAGAGATAATATTTGAATTAACAGAGTTTAACTCTAAGCTACATTCTAAGATTGAAGAACAAGTAGATAGTTCTCAACAACAACTTGAACTGATTAATAAAGTTGTTCAAGCCAATACTAAATTAAAAAAGAATTAAAATTATTTTAATTAAGTAGGTGAAACAAATGGGGAATAAATGTCAAATTGAGAAGTTTAATAATGAAATTAATCAATATTATAAATTTAATTTCTATACAAATATTTTTGATTGAGCTTTCTTCTCCTTAGCTATGGGCTTTGTTTCTCTAAGTACTATTCTTCCGTTATTTGTTAGACACTTAACAGAATCTAAATTTGTAATTAGTATGATTACAACTATTTTAATGTTAGGTTTTAACCTACCCCAACTCTTTTCAGCTAAGGTGATTGAGGGCTTAATCGTAAGAAAAAGGTTGTTTTATTATTAGGCTTCTTACAAAAAGTTCCCTGGTTACTTCTTGGGATACTAACCTATTTTTTGACTCCAAAGTATGAAGGATTCTTACTAGTTGTCTTTTTTATCTGCTGGGGGCTTTATAGTTTAGCTTCAGGGTTAGTAACACCGGCTTGGTTTGATTTAGTTTCCAAGTTAATCCCTGTGAGCGCAGGGGGGTATTTTTGGCTATCGTACCTTTTTAAGTAGCAGGAATTGAACAACTAAATTTAGAAGGGGCTATGGCTAGCAAAACTGTGGCTACTTTTACTGTATTATTAATTGCTAGTCAGAGCTTAACAAATATCCTTTGGGGTTATCTTAGTGATAAATATGGCCATAAATTAATAATCTTATTATCCTCTCTCTTTAATGGGTTAGGATTATTAGCAGCTTTATTAGTAAATAGTTTAATAGAATTTTATTTAGTCTTTATACTTACTGGTATAGCTTTGGGAGGAAATAAGGTCTCTTTTATGACTATTATTTCTGAATTCTGTTCTTTTGAAGAAAGACCTACTTATATCGGTATTACTAATACAATCTCAGGTTTAACTATAACTATAGTATCTTTAATTGGTGGTTTATTAGTTGATTTAATTAATTATGAACTTGTCTTTGCTATCTCCTTTATTATGGTCAGTATTGAGACTCTTATGTTATTAACTAAAGTTAAAAAGCCCTGCTATCATGAATTCTAAAGAAAATAATAAAAGCAACAAGATTAACATAATTGCTATGATTTATTAGAAGGGGTTATCACATGGAACATATCAATTCACAAATTAAAATTCTAAGAAGATTACTTAAAGCTAAGGTTAAAGAAAAGAATAATAATTTCCTCGACCCTGAGATCCAAAAGATAAGTCAAAAATTAGATGACTTATTAGTAAGTTTATTAAAGGATAGATTTTAAAGTATAGATATAATATAAAAAGCACCCAAGTAAATTGGGTGCTTTTCTAACTATCTTCTTTTTCTAGACAGACCTAATGCAGCTAACTTTTCTCTACGTTTATTAAAAGCTTCTTCAGCTTTCTTGTTTATCTCTTCTTCATCTTCTTTCTCTTTATCCTTAACTTCTTCCTTAGGTACAAACTTTCCACTAGCTAACTTTTCTACTAATTTATTGGACAGTTTTTCTAAAAAGCCATCTACATTATTAAGTATACTAGTATCTTCTTCCTCTACAGTCTTTCTATAATTTCTAATAGCATTTCTAACTAAGTCAGCTGGTTGTAGCCCACTATCTAATTTTTTGTATATAAACTCCAAATCTTCTTTTGAGGCTGTTCTTTCAGAAAAATAAGCTGTTAACTGTATAGGCTCTAGTTTATCTTTAGACATCCATTACACCTCTCTAATGTCTCTTTTACATTCCTTATAATATCCTTTTACATTTGCAAATTGTGCATCATCAGCCACTTTGATTCTTTTACTAATTTTATTACTTAAAGGTTCATTCAAAGATTCAGCACCCCCGCCAAAGGTTAAAACAAATTCCATTAAGTTTATAAAGTTAGACCATTTAAAGGTTATCTCATCTACTATTTTATCAGCCAGTTCATCAAAGGCAATTTCAAACTTATCTTTTAAATGATGATATCCATCTTCATCTGCCTTTTCATTATCATAGTATACATCAAATTCATTATTAAAATAACATTCTTGAACTTTATTTATAGGTATTCCAGTCTCTCTACTTACATCTTCAAAAGCTTGAGTAGTCCCTAGATCCATTTTGATAATAGTTTCAGCAATTGGCTCTCCTTTAGAGAATACAAGTCCATCAACTGTTTTTCCACCTATATCAATTATTCCATAGGTTTTATTATCATACTTATCCTCAATAGCTCTACCTTCACAATCTAAACTTTCATTACTTAATGCTGCTGGTCCTTGAATATAGCAGTAGCAATTATTTATCCTAATTGTTCTATCTATCCCTTGAGGAGTCTTATAGTGAATTCTCATACCTTTATAGTAATCTTCTATCTCTTCAACATAATTAGGAAAAGCTCCAATATTTAAACCTACTGCCAGGTTATCAATAACAATTGTATCATCCTTTAAATCTATCCCGATCATATGTTCAACTGCTACAGCCAATTTTAGCAACTCTATTTTATCCTTAAACTTATCATCTTTAATCTTTTTACTTCCACCTTTACTTCCCATTTCTTTCATTGCTTTATTACCAAAATAATAAATATCCCCTTCAAATTCTAAAGCTAAATTGTCCAAAGAAGATAAATCATGATTAGTTATTTTGATATAGTCACTCTTTCGTGGTCTATAACTAAAAGTAGGAAGCTTAACCTTTTTCTCATCTTCCTTTCCTAAATTCATGATAACCTTGTCCCAATCATAACCATTATCCCATGAAACTAAATCTATAAGCATTCCAATCCCCCCTTGATACTTAATTAATTATTAAACTCTTATCATAATAACGATTGTAATATGTAGTTAATTAAAATTAATTAATTTTAATTAAAATAAAAAAGAGTGATTAGTTATTAATTAATTTTAATTAATAGAACCTAATAAACCTTGATATATCAAGGTTTATTGATTACTTAAGTTATATTAATAGTATAACAAATTGAAATTATATATGCAAGAACAAAATGGGCCAGAATTAGTCTTCTATTAGCTTGAATTTGCTATATAGATTGAATTAAAGAACTTCATTAAAATATAATTAGTTATTAAAAGAATTGTTAACCACGAATGAACACGATGTTGGCTTTCTCACTTCTCAATTATATTTTCATATTTTCAATTCAAAAAAGCAGTCTAATCTACAGATATTATTATGTAGATTAGACTGCTTTGATATCTATTATATTTATTGATTAAATTTCCTAGTTTACTCTACAACTTCAATTAATTCAAAAAGCTCTACAACCAGTATTGTGTCGTCAGTTAGGTCTTTATCTTTTATCGTTTCATTCCAGGCTTTTCTATGATCATCTTGAAATTTTTTATGTTATTGTCATTTCCTGGGGATCTATTTATTTTTTATTTTATCTCTTATTCTTTTCTGATTGTTTTATTTCTAATGTTTCTCTATACTTTCAAAGACCCTGTTAAATCCTTTTGGTTTGGTAGGGGATGGATGTTTGATGAGCAAAATGAGCCTAGTGAAGCTATTATTAAACAATATAAGATAGTATCTGTTATAGGTATGGTAGTAACAGTGATAATTTTTATAGTTATTACCGTAAAATTATTTTTTAGTTAAATATAAAAAGAAGACATACGCAATAATTAGGCATGCCTTCTTTTTCTTAATTGTTTTGTTAAGCTGTATAATACAAAGCTGCAATACTTTCATAAAATTCAACGCCAGAATATCTATCTTTTATTACCCCAATTTCCATTGTAACACTCTCATAATCATTTCTAACCATATTTCTATATACTTTCTTTTATTATCGCAAAACTTCCCCTTATCGATGCAATATCTCCTCTAACCAACGCAATTACTCCCTTTAATATCGCAAAATCTCCCTTTATTTCTCTGTAAAGCCTTACTACACTAGGGTTTGTCAAACCCTAAAGATTTATAAGACTATAAAAGATATACAACAACTATAAAAGAACAAATCATTAGTTGTTGTTAATTCTTTAAAATAAAAGAGTAGACCCCAGTCAATTAATTGTCATCTACTCTAATCTAATAACTTAATTAAGTATTGAAGATTTTGAAAATAATTTAACAAAGATAAAAGTAGCCTATATTAGCTGATTATGTGTAGTTGCCAAATATTAGCTATTCTTACTAGATTCTTCTTCGATTATAATAGATAACAGCTAGATTCCAATTTATATCTGGAACATCAGAGTATTCTTTTTTTAATGATATAAAGATTTTTTCTGTATCAGCATACTGTCCTTTCTCCATAAGTTCATATCCAGAATTAAATTTACTACCAACATAAAATGATTTGAGTTCTACATTAGAAAAAATAATATTCCGATAAATATAGTACTAACTATAACTATCAAAATAGAATGAAATGATTTTATCATAAGAATTTCCTTTACCACTAAAGGATTATACTAGTCTTAATTCTTTTACTTTATTTCTGTAAGCACTGCTAGTATATTAAGTTCCTCTATCAGAATGAAGAATAATATGCAAATATGGTTAAAGCCTTTTTTAAAATCTCTGCTTCCTGTTTAAGTCTTTGATTTTCTTTCATTATAGCTAATAATTCTTTATAAGTAACACTATATCTTTTACTTGTTGATCCCATATGAACACACCCTTTCTTGATTTATATTTTATAATGTTCAACTAAGTGTGTCCATGATTTTATACTAGCATCAATATTATAGAATATTTATGACTAGAATAAAAGCATAAGTAGTCATATTTTTTATTTGTTTATCAGTTTTTATTCTTTCTATTGTTTTATTTTTTTTATTTTTATGATATAATGAATTAATAAATGGTATTAAATAATAAAAATTTTATAGATAAATTTATCATTTTAATTAGCTAAAAAATATCCTTAATAATCGAAAATAGCAACCTGGATTATTTTATCCAATAACTAATTTTTTATTTCCCTATATTTATCGTTTTACCTAAACATTTATTAACAAAATATCTAAGATTACATGCTAAAAGATTAGTTTTTATTCTAGCCATTAGTTTCCAAAGTAATTTAACTAACACTCTATTTATATTAAATTAATTTGTAATTTGATATTAAATAGTAACATATTTTCTAAATTTTTTTACTTGTAAATTTAACTAGTACAACTCGTTATATTAAATATATTTAATATAGAATGGAATGATAATTATGTTAAAAGAAGAGCGTCAACAAGAAATTTTAAAAATTTTGAATTCTGAGCAAAAAGTAATTACAAGTGACCTAAGTCAGCGTCTATCTGTTTCTAAGGATACTATTCGTCGAGATTTAAAAGAACTTGATAACCAAGGTTTAATTAGAAGAGTACATAGTGGAGCTCTTAGAAAAGGACCTCCAGTTGTTGATTTTTTTGCTAGACAAAATATTTCTAGTGATATAAAAATGAAATTAGCCCAAAAAGCACTTCGTTTTATAAAAGATAATCAAGTTTTACTGATTGATGGAAGTACTACAAATTTACATCTTGTAAATCAATTGCCTCTTACATTAAATGCAACTATAATAACTAACAGCCCTCCCATCAGTATGGCATTGTCTAACCATAAACAAGTTGAGGTTATCATGTTAGGAGGAACTTTATATAAACAATCTATGATAAACCTTGGAATAAAAACAGTAGAAACTTTAAATACAATGATAGCTGATCTATATATTATGGGAATTTATAATATTGATTCACAAATAGGAATAAGTGTGCCAAGTTTATCAGAATGCTTAGTAAAAAGAAAAATGGTCGATATATCAACTGAAATAATTGGATTAGTTACTTCCGATAAATTAGGGACAGTTTCTAATCAAATTGTTTGTCCTACTGAGGATTTAACCTATATGGTAACGGAAAATATCAGTTCTGATATTAAAAAAACATATGAGAATCAGAATATTATTGTTATTGATTAATAAATTATATAGCTTAGACAGTTTATAGAAAAATAAAATTTTTAATGGGTCTAAATAATATAATGTAAATTTAACG
>NZ_LWDV01000001.1 GCF_001693735.1 Orenia metallireducens | reverse complement strand
GAAATAATAGGGATAAGCTATATCTTAGGCTGTCTAAGTCTACCGTAAGGTAGACTTTTGGACTACCTATTCTATTTGAGGTAATCCTATCTACCGGTGCATTACTGGTAACGGTTTTGTGCTAAGCGGTAGGGACAATGTGAAACAAACTGCTAGCCTTGAAGCAGGTGATTGCTAGGATAAATATACTGCTATGATTAAATTAATTGAATTACTGAAAGCTTCGTCAAACGTAAATAGTGAAATTAGGCTGATACACTATGACCAAAAGGTGGGAGATGGGGTCAAGTAAGTTTTCGTGTTGCTTGGCAAATAGACTGATATCTTCGGAGTAAAGGTAGAATCTAAGGCAGTATGAATTGGCTAAGGTATAGAACTGTGTAAGCCCGGTATATTCCTGGTTTTCAGGTAGGTTAACAGCAATGTTAATACAATATTAGTGGGTAGAGGAAATAGGAAAAAGCGAATGTTATCTTGTAATGAGATAGATAAGGGTTCTAAATTTGCCCTGCTCTGAAAGGAGGCTGACTTCCTAAAGGTTATCTAAGGCAGGAAAGGATTGAAACTTTATGAATATGGCAAGCCAAATAACTCAATATGAGTGGGCGACCGTAGACCGGAAGAATGCAGGTATCAAATGGGAAACAATAATTTGGGGACCTGTAATAAGAAAGGTTAATAAACTTCAATCGCGAATCGCTAAAGCAATAACTAGAGGAATGAAGAACTTAGCTAGAAAGCTACAATATTTATTATCAAAATCATATTATACAAAACTACTTGCCGTAAGGCGAGTAACAACAAATAAAGGGAAAAAGACACCAGGTATAGATAAAATACTGTGGTCTACTGCTACAAGCAAATATATAAATGCCCTAAAATTAACTAATAAGAATTATAAAGCAAAAGCATTAAAAAGAGTGCATATCTCAAAGTCAAATGGAAAGAAAAGACCTTTGGGGATACCTACAATACATGATAGAGCGATGCAAGCTCTATATGCTAAAACACTTGATCCGATATCAGAAACAACAGCAGATAAGGTATCATTTGGCTTTAGAAAATATAGGAGTTGTGATGATGCCAAAGAATATCTGTTTAAATTATTAGGGAAAAAGATATCTGCTCAGTGGGTGTTAGAAGGAGATATCAAAGGTTGTTTTGATAATATAAATCACGAATGGTTAAAAGAAAATATATTAATTGACAGAAAAATATTAAATCAGTTTCTTAAAGCAGGTTTTGTTCATAATAAAAAGCTTTTTCCTACGGAAAAAGGAACTCCACAAGGTGGAATAATTTCACCTATTCTAGCTAATATGACACTAGACGGATTAGAAGAATTATTAAAAAGAAAATATTGGACTAATTCAAGAGGAACAATAAATAGAAAATATAATAGAAGAAATAAAATAAATCTGGTAAGATACGCAGATGATTTTGTAGTAACAGCCACTAATAAAGAAGTTCTAGAAGAAGCCAGAGAATTGATTGAGGGATTTTTGAAAGAAAGAGGTCTTGAACTATCAAGAGAAAAGACCGAAATAACTCATATCAATACTGGATTTGATTTTCTAGGATGGAACTTTAGGAAATATAATGGAAAGCTAATTATAAAACCATCTAAAGAATCCTATAAATCAATAATAAACGAAATTAGAACTAAAATCAAGGAAAACAAAACAATAAAACAAGAAAACTTAATTAAGATATTAAACTCAAAAATTAGAGGTTGGTGTAATTACCATAGGAGTGCATGTTCCAAAAAGAGCTATCAAAGCTTAGATAGGGATATATTCTATGCACTGTGGAGTTGGGCAAAGCGAAGACATCCAAATAAAGCTAAACAATGGATAAAAGATAGATACTGGATAAGAACTGAAACCCGTGATTGGACATTCTCAGTTGGAAATATCAAATTGATATTCGCAAGTGATACAAAGATAATAAGGCATAGGTTAATAAAGTTCGCAGCAAACCCTTATTTAAAAGAATATGATAAATATTATTTACGCAAAAAGCTAAGATTGAAATGAATTTAATTATTGTTTGCTAATCCGAAGATTAGTTTTGGAGAGCTTGAGCCGTATGACGTGAAAGTGTCAAGTACGGTTCTTAGGGGAGGAAGGAGCTGTAAAGCTCCTGACTTACCCGACT